>JAOZOC010000242.1 GCA_029933495.1 Bacteroidales bacterium | reverse complement strand
TCTGCTGCAAGTTTTGAAGCTTCTGCAATTTCCGCTGCAATGGATTTCGAGACAAGAGCAGTAAAAATATATTCCGACAGAGCAAATGAAGCTACTGACCCAACTGAAAAAGAGGCATATAAGATGTTAGCTGACTGGGAAAGCGGACATCACAAACTGCTTCATCAGTTGAATGAAGACCTGAAAGAACAGATATGGAACGATAACAGTTTCTGGCCGTTCTAAAAATATGTATTTACTGAGAGTTTTATTGTTTCAGATTCTCTGTTTTTAAGTTCATTTATCTTTTAAGCTTATAAAGTTAATCTATAACAATTGAGCTATCTCTTTTTACAAAATAAGCTAAATGGTTTTTAAAGAATTTTAATAATAAAGGAGACAGTTTATGAAATCATTGACCATAAAAGAGATAAATGAAATTTTAAAAGGCGATTTGGTCGGAGACACTAACCAGCAAATAGTCGGGCCTGAGCAGTTGGAAAAGGCTGGGAATAATAATATTACTTTTATTGGGGGTACGAAATATGCACGCTTATGGGAAACTTCCAAAGCATGCGCTGCCATTGTTGATGAAAAATTAGCGATTGAACCTGGTGAAAATCGTGCATTGATAAAGGTAAAAAATGCAGATTTGGCTATGGCGAGGTTATTGGAAGTGTTTGATCCTGGCCATCCATCTTTTGATGTTGACATCCACCCTACTGCTGTTATCCACGAATCAGCAATTATTGGAGAAAAATGTAAAATTGGTGCAGGCTGCTACATTGGAAAGGATGTTGTTTTGGGTGATGCAGTTGTCATATATCCGAATGTTACAATTCTTGATGAAACCAAAGTAGGTATTGGTACTGTTATCTGGCCTGGAACAGTAATTCGTGAACGTTGCGAAATCGGAGCCTATTGCATTTTTCACACAAATGTAAGTATTGGTGCTGATGGGTTTGGATACCGTCCAAGTGAAGATGGTCGGGGTTTGGTTAAAATCCCTCAAATTGGAAATGTTGTTATTGGGAATGGTGTTGAGATTGGAGCTAATTCCTGCGTTGACAGAGGGAAGTTCAGTTCAACAATAATCGGGGATGGCTGTAAAATTGACAACCTTGTACAAATTGCACACAATTGTATTTTGGGACGCTCCTGTATTATGGCTGGCAACAGTGGTCTGGCCGGCTCTGTCACACTGGGTGACGGTGTTATTATTGGTGGAAGTGCATCCATAAAAGATCATACAACCATCCATTCGGGTGCTACAGTAGGTGCTGGTTCCGGTGTGGTGAGTGATGTCCCGGCAGGCAAAACTGTTTTGGGTTATCCTGCTGCTGATTCGAGAGAAATGCTAAAACAATGGGTGGCCCTGCGCAAGCTTGGAAGACAATAAAATAAAAATAACTAGGCAAAACAATAACAGTAGCAGAATTACTAATTTCCTGTTACTTGTTTGATGTCACAGGTATCCAGCGCATCACAAATATGGTCGGCAAAACCAATACCTGCTTCAGTATAAAGGTTATAAGCTGAGTGAACACCATTTGCCTGAAGTTCTGCTATCTCATCATCAAAAAGTGCTGTTGCTGCAACAATTCCACTAAAGTTTATCGCCACTAATCGTTCAGCTGCAAAGATATTGGATGAATGGTCCTCCATACAAAGCATTACAAGCTTCAATTGATCTAATGGTTTAGTACTTACATATTCCCAAAACTCGCTATCCGTAGCATCATCGTGGGTAACATTTCGGTTTGCTTTCTGATGCTTCTTTACTTTGTCTTCATTATAGTCAAGACCCAAAACTTTTTTACCATATCTTTTATTCAGCTGGTCGTATGTTGCAGTTCCAAGATTTCCCATACCAAATATAAGCATCTCAGCATCCCTTATATCAATAGTACGATCATAAATGAGTCGTTCTGCGGTTTCAAATCTGAGCAAACTGTCCTTTATTAAAGCATAAATGCTATGAGCATATTTATTTATTGGAGATGAAATAACAAAACTAAATGCAAGTGACAGAGCAAGAGTAACCATCCACTCGCCTGTAATCCATCCATTAGCAACTGCTACTGCTGCGATTATCAGCCCAAATTCTGAGTAATTAGCCAAAACAAAGGAAGTATGAACAGAAGTTCTTGCACGCAATCTAAATCGTGTAAAAACAAGAAAATAAAGTATGGTTTTTAAACTTAAAATTACAGCAAATAGTAATGACAACAAAACAATCTCTATATTCAGACTCCCTGACAAACCAATAGATAAGAAAAAGCCGATAAGAAATACATCTTTAAAATTTAATAGAACATCAGCAAGCTCTTTCCCTTTCTTTTGATTGGCGAACATCATCCCCACGACCAACGCACCCAGATCAGCTTTCAGTCCAACGGCTTTAAATAATTCAGCCCCAACTATCAACGCCAAAAACAAGCCATATAATATTAGCAGTTCACCATGTCCGATTCTCTTAAGAATATGCAGTAATAACGGACGAATCAAGAATAAAACCGGAGGTATCAGCAATGCATAAATGGAAGGAATATTACCAGCAGCTATCACAAGAAAAATAACAGCAACAATATCTTGTATTATCAATACCCCGATTGCAGTCTGCCCATGCAATGAATTCACCTCTCCCTTCCTTTCTAAAATCTTAATTGCAAAAACAGTACTTGAAAAGCTAAAAGAAAATGCAATCAAGAGAGATAATTTCCAGTCGTAAATGGCAAAAAGCCGGAGTCCCATAAAACTAATTCCCCAAAGTATTATTCCGTAAAGAATAGTGACTGATAGCATATGAGTAAGTGCGCCTCCCCATATTTCGGGTTTAATAAGATTCCTGATTTTTAGCTTTAAACCGATTGTAAAAAGAAGTAAAGCCAATCCCACTTCGGAAGTGACTTCCACAAATTCACCGGCTTTTGCACCAATAAAATTCAGTACAAATCCGGCAACCAGGTATCCAACCAGCGGTGGGAGGCCAATTGTTCGCGCTAAAAACCCAAATATAAATGCTATTGAAAGCCAAACTGGATCCATATATATCAAAAATTTCTCAAATATATAAATAATTATCACTAGCCTTTCCATTTTGTTCTACTTAAAATATCGCGGGCAGGATAAATTGGAATTAATGAAAGGATTTAAAATTACTTCTATTATCAGTATTATTGGGCTGGTGTATTTATTAATTGGAATATTAATCAACTAAAAATAAAGCATGGATAAATCTCTGTTGTTTTTTATTAAATTTGCAGTGCCTAAATACATAGTGAATGGAATTAAAAAGCAATGCAGAACTTGATTTAGCCTATAATTTTGTTGAGTTTACCAACAGAAGTGTTTTCCTGACAGGAAAAGCAGGAACCGGGAAAACTACATTTCTACACACTCTTCGAAAAACATCCCGTAAGCGTATCATTGTTGTTGCTCCAACAGGTGTAGCAGCAATCAATGCAAAAGGTGTTACAATCCACTCCTTTTTTCAGATGCCTTTTGGTCCGATGCTCACTGAAAGAGTATCAGGGATTAGACAGTCATTTGATAATTCTGGCCATATTCGAAAATTTAACAGGAATAAAATCAAGATAATCAAGTCACTCGACCTTTTGGTTATTGATGAAATCAGCATGGTGCGTGCCGACCTGTTGGACGGTATTGATGATGTATTAAGGCAGTACCGAAATAAGAACCTGCCTTTTGGTGGGATTCAGTTATTGATGATTGGCGATTTACAGCAACTTGCACCAGTGGTAAAAGATGATGAATGGCAACTTCTCAGACAGTATTATGATACTGTTTATTTTTTCAGCAGTAAAGCTTTAAAAGAATCAAACCCAATAAATATCGAGCTCAAGAATATTTTTAGACAAAGTGATGACAAATTCATTGAAATCCTGAATGAAATCCGTGATGACAAGCTTTCGGAATCTTCAATGATAGAGCTTAACAAAAGATATAAACCTGGCGTCACATCTAACGCAGAAGGAGAATACATAACGTTGACAACGCACAATGCCAGTGCCGACAGAATAAATAGTGAGCAATTGACAAAGATCAAAAACAAGGCTCACTCTTTTATTGCAGAAGTTGACGGAACTTTTTCGGAATATAATTATCCAACCGACTTTGAACTTACCCTAAAAAAGGATGCGCAGGTGATGTTTATCAAAAACGATAGCTCACCAGAAAAGCTCTATTTCAACGGAAAAATTGGAATTATCACTGCTATAGATAAGTATGATATTGAGGTGCAATGCAAAGATGATGACGAACCGATACTTTTACACAGGGAAGTTTGGGAAAATATCAGATACTCTACAAACGCAGTAACTGCACAAATAGAAGAGGAAAAGGTTGGATCATTCACCCAATATCCTTTAAGACTTGCCTGGGCAATCACAATACATAAAAGCCAGGGTCTCACATTTGAGAAGGCGATAGTTGATGCACAACAAGCTTTTGCACACGGACAGATATATGTTGCATTAAGCCGATGTAAATCACTGGAAGGATTAATATTAAGCAGCAAAATATCAGGCAGAGGAATTATTTGCGACAGGCAGGTAATATCCTTCAACCGCAATATAGAAGAAAACCCACCTAAAAAGCAGGAACTGGTTAGATCAAAGCTGGATTATCAATTCTTTTTACTCTCAGAACTTTACAATTACAGACCAATAATCTATCAATTAACCCGCTGCAAAAAGTTGGTCACTGAGAATGCTAATATCGTTCAAGGTAATTTAATTGAAGTTATTGATCAGATTATTCCAAGTGTTTCGTCATTAATTGATATTTCTGAAAAATTCTTAAAGCAGGTACATCATTTACTATTTGCTGAAGGTGATGCGGAAAAAAACATTCAACTTCAGAAGAGAATAAATAAAGCCAGTGAATATTTTAAAGAGAAAACCGGGCAGCAGATAATTTCGCTCATTGAGGGAGTTGCATTTGAAACAGACAACAGGTCAGTCAGAAAGTCAATAAAAAATGTTTTAACTAAAATTAATGAGGAACTATTTATTAAAATGGAATGCCTAATCGAAACTACAAATAAATTTATAGTCTATGATTATTTAGATGTCAGAGCTAAAGCAGCATTGAAGCCACCTGCCAGAAAAGTGAAGAAAAAGACTGAAATTATCGACACAACAGTCAAATATCCTGAGCTTTATAAAAAGCTGCAAGAATGGAGAAAGCAAATCGCCAATGATGAGGATTTACCATTATATTATATTGCACACCAAAAACTCCTGAGGCAAATTACCACTCTTTTACCAACAACAGAAAAGCAATTGAAAACCATTAAAGGAATGGGGCCAAAAAAATTAAAACAGTATGGAAAAGATATCCTTGATATCGTTTTGGAGTATTGTGAAGAAAAAAAGATTTTGTAGTTCTATACTATTCACTATTTTTGCGCCCTATCAAATTTATTAAAACGCCAAAATATGTCACAAAAAGTTGCATTAATCACCGGGATAACCGGACAAGACGCAGCTTATCTTTCTGAATATCTGCTCAAAAAAGGATACAAAGTAAATCGGCTGAAGCGCAGG
>JAOZOC010000787.1 GCA_029933495.1 Bacteroidales bacterium | reverse complement strand
CGATATGTCGAAGATTGAAGAAGGAAAGATGAAAGTGGATTTGATCCGGGACAACGTTGTTTCTTACCTGCAATATGTGCTTGAGTCGTTTCAGTCAATGGCAGATGCTAAAAATATCAAGCTGGTATTCTATCACGAAACCGATAAGGTCATAATGGACTATGACCAGGACAAAATTTTTATGATTGCCTCAAACCTGCTTTCAAACGCAATTAAATTCACACCCCAAAGGGGCAAAGTTATTTTTCACGTCAAGAGAGAGGCCATAAATGAAACCGATAATTTGGTTATCAAAGTTCAGGATTCGGGAATCGGTATTGAAAAAGAGCATCTTGAGCACATCTTCGACAGGTTCTATCAGGTTGATAATACTTCAACCCGTAGAGGTGAAGGAACTGGTATCGGTCTGGCTCTTACAAAAGAGCTTGTTGAGATGATGAAAGGAGAAATAACAGTAAAAAGTACTTCCGGTGAAAGAACCGAATTCCGGGTTACTATTCCTATAACCAATAATGCGGCATTGCAAAAAGCCAAACCACTCAAAACAAAACAAACGGAACCTGAAAACGGAACGGTTGACCTTGTAATAGAAGATAAAAAAGAGAACGGACTGCCATTAGCTCTTGTAGTTGAGGATAATCCGGATGTTGCAAAATATATTATCTCCTGCCTGAAAGGAAAATACAGGGTGAAATGGGCACCCGACGGCGGACAGGGAATTGATGCAGCCGTTAATTCAATTCCCGATATCATTATTTCAGATGTTATGATGCCTGTTAAAGACGGTTTTGAAGTTTGCGAGACATTAAAGCAGGATGAACGCACAAGCCATATCCCCATCGTTTTACTGACTGCCAAAGCAACAGACAATGACCGTATTGAAGGCCTTTCATATGGTGCAGATGCCTACCTGACCAAACCATTCAACAAGCAGGAGCTGTTTGTAAGACTTGAGCAACTGATAAAGATAAGGAAGCAGTTACAGGAAAAATACAGCCGTGTAGAAATCAGCATAACCGAAAAGACAGAGCCATCGGTAGAGGATAAATTTCTTATAAAAGTCATTGAAATTATTGAAAAGAATATTGATAATCCAAAACTTGATTCGATATTGCTTGCAGAAGGTCTTTCCCTGAGTGAATCGCAATTATACAGGAAGCTAAAGGCCGTCAGTGGCAAATCAATATCACGGTTTATCAGAGAGATTCGCCTCTCGGCCGCAAAAAAACTTATTGAAACAACCACCATAAACATTTCACAAATTGCCTATCAGTGTGGCTTTAACGACCCGGCCTGGTTCAGCCGTATTTTCAAGAAGGAGTTTGGTGAATCTCCGGGCAGGTTCAGAAAGTAAGTTTTTTCAATTAAATCGCCATTCAATCCGGTTACTCCCAACCCGGACAAGTCTGAACCCAAAA
>JAOZOC010000786.1 GCA_029933495.1 Bacteroidales bacterium | reverse complement strand
CGATATGTCGAAGATTGAAGAAGGAAAGATGAAAGTGGATTTGATCCGGGACAACATTGTTTCTTACCTGCAATATGTGCTTGAGTCCTTTCAGTCAATGGCAGATGCCAAGAATATTAAGCTGGTGTTTTATCACGAAACCGATAAGGTCGTTATGGACTATGACCAGGATAAGATTTTTATGATAGCTTCAAATCTGCTTTCCAATGCAATTAAATTCACACCTAAAAGGGGCAAAGTTATTTTTCACGTTAAAAGAGAGACTATAAATGAAAAGGAGCATTTGGTTATCAAAGTCCAGGATTCAGGTATCGGTATTGAAGAAGAGCATCTGGAGCACATCTTCGACAGGTTCTATCAGGTTGATAATACCTCAACCCGTAAAGGCGAAGGAACAGGAATAGGTTTGGCTCTCACAAAAGAGCTTGTTGAAATGATGAAAGGAAAAATTGCTGTAAAGAGTACTCCTGGAGAAAGAACCGAATTTAGAGTCACTATTCCTATTACTAATAATGCAACATTACAAAAATCCAAACCACTCAAGACAAAACAAACGGAACCTGAAAACGGGACGGTTGACCTTGTAATAGAAGACAAAAAAGAGAAAGGACTGCCTCTGGCCCTTATCGTTGAGGATAATCCCGATGTTGCAAAATATATTATCTCCTGTCTGAAAGGAAAATACAGGGTTAAGTGGTCTCCCGATGGCGGGCAGGGCATTGATGCTGCAATTAACTCGATACCCGATATCATTATTTCAGATGTTATGATGCCTGTTAAAGATGGATTTGAAGTTTGCGAGACATTGAAACAGGATGAGCGAACAAGTCATATCCCTATAGTCTTGCTAACTGCCAAAGCAACAGACAATGACCGTATTGAAGGACTTTCGCACGGAGCTGATGCATACCTTACCAAACCTTTTAACAAGCAGGAGTTGTTTGTAAGACTTGAACAACTGATAAAAATCCGTAAGCAGTTGCAGGAAAAATACAGCCGTGTCGAAATAAGCATAACCGAAAAAGCGGAGCCTTCGGGAGAAGAGAAATTTCTTATAAAAATCATTGGTATCATTGAAAAGAATATCGATAATCCAAAACTTGACTCTGAAATGCTTGCAGAAGGGCTCTCTCTGAGTGAATCGCAACTATACAGGAAACTGAAGGCTATAAGTGGAAAATCAGTGTCACGATTTATCAGGGAGATACGCCTCTCGACAGCAAAGAACCTTATAGAGACAACTACCGTCAATATTTCACAGATTGCCTATCAGTGTGGCTTTAACGACCCGGCCTGGTTCAGCCGCATTTTCAAGAAGGAGTTTGGTGATTCACCGGGCAGGTTCAGAAAGTAAGTTTTTTCTATTAAATCGCCATTCAATCCGGTTACTCCCAACCCGGACAAGTCTGAACCCAAAA
>JAOZOC010000785.1 GCA_029933495.1 Bacteroidales bacterium | reverse complement strand
GAAGTTCATTTTATAACAATATGGCGGATGCTTATGTTACAGGCAATACATACGTGCCCAATTTTGGTTCCGGCACAGGTAAAAATATTTTCAGGAATTCCATTTCTGCAATAGATAATTTTGGCACGCATCCCATTTATGCAAAAGGAAATGATTTTGGGACCAATGATTCTGCTTCAATCAGTCAAAGTGTGGGTAACAACGTAGGTTCAACCGGAGAGGTCTATTTTGATCCCTGGTTTGAAAAAGAGGACAACTATTGGCAAAGCCTGGACAAAACGGCCATTGAAAATGCGGGTGTTTATCATCAGCTGATGTTGAGCGAAGAAGATACTCCTGAAGGTGCTATAGTTTTGTATCAAACCACAGAAGGAAGATATGGTAAATTTAAAATTTTAAACCGTATTGGTAGTTCATTAAGAATTTGGTGGGAGACCTTTAATGATGATGGTACGACTTATAGTGCAGGTACTGATTTGTACATTACCGGCACTTATGGAGACGGGAATCTGACGGATCTCGATCGAGGTATTACGGATTATTTCATTGACGGCCCCGGTGACAAAGAGTTTTATCTGGATGAAGGGGATTTTATTAGTGCCAGTTCAAGCTGGAAAAGCCTTGTGGTGTATAGTTATTGCTCTTATACAACGCATACAGGAGGAACAAGCGGCAACGAAACCTGGGGAGTTGGAACACATTACATTGCAGGGAATTTTACAATCTACGGAGGAGATACCCTTACAATTGAACCCGGCGCAACCGTAAAATTCGGAAGTAGCGGAAGAATAACTGTCTATGGTACTTTACAGGCGCAGGGATATAATGATATTGTACCAATATGGTTTACAAGTGCAAATGACGATTTGCACGGTTGTATCATTGACGGCTCCACAGGAAACCCGCAACCGGGCGACTGGCAATATATATCGCATAGCGGAAATTATGATAAAACAGGAAAATACCGATTCTGCCGTTTTGCTTACGGAGGAACATCTTCAAGTGGAATGTTGTCCTATTCAGGTGGGGCAGCAGGTTACGTCAAGCAATGTATTGTTGAGCAAAGTTCGTCCAACGGGCTTTATGTTTACCAATCGGACATTACCGTTGACAGTTCTACTTTTCAGGATAATAGTAATCATGGGATAAGTTACAATTATTATTCTACCGTAAGGGTCGATAATTCCGGTTTTTATAACAATGGGAATTATGCCATTATAACGGGCAGCTCCGATATTGAACCGATGGAAAACAACCAGGCATCCGGGAACAACCTGAATGGTGTTGTTGTAGTGGCACTGGGACCCAGCGGATATCAGCGGCTCGTCAACCCCAATAGTATGCCTTTTATCGTTTATGGTTCACTTTATGTTGGCTCCGGAAAATCATTGAATATTGGTGGGGTAGGTCCCGGGACTA
>JAOZOC010000241.1 GCA_029933495.1 Bacteroidales bacterium | reverse complement strand
CTTTAGTTCGGCAAGAAGGAACAGCGCATCATCAGCAGTTATGTCATAAGAATAGTTGTCAACTATATCAGTAAGATAATTTGCTGCATTTTTAAACTTTCCATTCTTGATCATTATTTCAGCTTTCTTATATAAAACTTCGTCATAAATCGGATGACTTACTCCTAGTTCGAAAATTGAGTCAAGAATTTTCAAAGCCTCTTTATCATGATTTCTGAAAAGCATAAGGTCGGCACGTGCATACATACTCAAGGCAACCGTGGAGCTGTCAATATCTATGTTATCGCTAATCAGAACTGACAACTGCAGTGCATCATTAGCAATGAATTTGGAAGTGGCGGCTTTCAGAACATCAAGTTGTGCTTTTGCCCAGTCGAACTGGCCTATGTAAAATGATAGTTTTGCATTTTTGAATTTGGCAAGATGTCCGATGGGTTCATTTTTAAATTGCTTTTCAACCTGTGAGTAGAGTAACTTTGCGTCCCATACATTATCAACGAATAGAAGTATGTCAGCCAGTTCAATTTTGCACTGTGCAACATTCATAGGACTTGCATTTGGAATTTCAATTGCATAATTTAAAATATCAATAGCCTCATCTGTTTTATCGAGATAGAAAGCCTGCAAATGGCCGAGAAACTCCATAACCTGGATTGTTGTTGCATTCCGTCCATAATCATCAAGAACTAAAATGTAATCCTTTTCCAGATCAGTCAGGTCGTCTTTAGTGTAATCAAACGATTCTGTGATCTTTTGATAGCGTGCATTCAGCAGGCCTATTCTGGCATCAAGATAATAAATATTGTTTTTGCCTTTTTTCAGAACATATTTGTATGAATCAATGGCAATATCGTATTCTTCATTTGATATGCAAAGTTCGGCAAGTTCCAGAACAATCTCTCCGTCGCTTCCGGTTCTTTTGTCTATTGCTTTTGCCTGACTTAAGGCTAGCCCAAAGTTTTTCTCCTGAACAGCCAGCCAGTAAAGCATCTCGGAAAAATATATCTTTTCAGGCTGTTTCTGAATTCTTTTTAGCAAAGCAATACGAAGCATTTCGGCTGTTTTTCCCTCTTTATCCTTATCAAGTACATCCTGTAGTCGGTACTCCACAATATCGACATTTGAATAATTGAAGTCGATATAATCAAGGTATTGCTCTATCATTGCCCTGTAATCGCCTGTCTGCCTGTAAAGATTTCCAAGCTCAAGGTTAAAGGGATAGTCACTAATTAATTGCTGGCCTTTTTTATAAGTAATTATTGCATATTCCGGTTGACCCCTCATCAGAAAAGTATTGGCAAGATCTTTAATCTGGTTGATATTTGGAGAGATGTTTTTGATAGCTTCATCGTACTGACGTTTTGCCTTTGCACCCTCTCCGGCCTGTGAATAGACGAATCCAAGGTCAACGATGTATCTCATCTGTCCTGGATATTTCTTCTTCTGACTTTTTACCAGCTTTTCAGCTTTCTTAAACTCTTCAAGTTTTGTAAGACAGTAGAGGTAATAGTGATAGTATATTTGATTTTTTTTCTCCTTAAAAAGTTTCTCATACAAAACTACTGCTTTGTCATAGTCCCCATTTCGGTAATATTGTGAAGCTAATTGTTCGTCACTCTCCTTTTTCTGTTTCTTAGGCTGTGTTCCGGGATGCGGGGGATGTATCTCAACTGGTTTCAAAATACCATCATTCTGCGACATAACATGAATGCCGGAGAAAAGGAGCAAAACCGGAAGAAGATATTTTAGCAGCCTCATTTTTTTTATTGTTATGATTTCTCTTAAAAACGTTAATGACTTAATAGTTTTTTAATCAATAATTTCAAACCCCGTATAAGGTATCAAAGCCTCAGGTATTTTTATTCCTTCGGAAGTTTGATTGTTTTCGAGCAGGGCTGCAACAATTCTTGGTAATGCCAGGGCACTTCCGTTGAGAGTATGAGCCAGTTTTGTTTTTCCATCTGCATCCTTGAACCTTAATTTCATCCTGTTTGCCTGAAAATTCTCAAAATTTGAAACCGAACTAACCTCAAGCCATTTTTTCTGGGCTCCTGAATATACCTCAAAGTCATAAGTCAGAGCTGAGGTGAAGCTAATGTCTCCGCCACAAAGCCTTAATATTCTGAATGGAAGTCCAAGTGCGCGAATAAGTGATGCTGCATAGTCTTTCATCTGTTCCAAAGTTTCATACGATTTGTCAGGATGCTGAATCTGTACCATTTCAACTTTATCGAACTGATGCAGCCTGTTCAGTCCTCTGACGTCCTTGCCATAAGAGCCTGCCTCGCGCCTGAAACACTGTGAGTAGGCAACATTCATAACTGGTAATTCTTCATTTTTCAGAATAACATTTCTGTAGATATTTGTTAAGGGAACCTCTGCTGTTGGAATCAGGTAAAGATTATCCACAGTAGCGTGATACATCTGTCCCTCTTTGTCAGGCAACTGTCCTGTTCCGTATCCGGAATCTTCATTAACCATTAGTGGTGGCTGGAATTCGGTATAGCCTGCATCCATTGCCCTGTCCAGAAAAAAGTTGATCAAGGCCCTTTGGAGCTTGGCTCCTTTACCTTTGTAAAACGGGAAACCGGCTCCTGTAACCTTACTTCCAAGGTCAAAATCAATTATATCGTATTTCTTTGCCAACTCCCAGTGTGGAATTGCATCATTACTCAGTTCGGGCATTGTTCCCTCCTCATAGATCATTTCATTATCAGCATCGCTGTTTCCCTTTGGTACTGAAGGGTGGGGGAGGTTGGGTAATTGTACAAGCAGGTTATTAAGTTCAGAACTAACAGAATCCAGATTATCTCCCAGCTCTTTAGATACTTTTTTCAGATCGGCTGTTTTTGCCTTCTTTACATTTGCCTCGTCAATTTTACCCTGTTTGAACAGGCCTCCTATCTCCTTTGCGGCTTTGTTTGATTCGGCAAGTGTGTCATCAAGATTTTTCTGAATATTGCGCCTCTTAACATCAAGAACCAGTATCTTGTCAATAATTGCGGCAGCGTCAAAATTTTTAATAGCAAGACGTTCAATAACTTCCTTGCTGTGCTCTCTAATATGATAGATCTGTAACATTATTATTATTATTTTTATTTAATATCTCCAGAATATTAATTTCATTTATACACTGCAAAAGTAAGCAAAAAAAAATCCCTCAGGCCAGCCCAAGGGATTTGTATTATTTTAAAATCAAATTTAGTTCGCCTGTTCATTCATGTCAGCAGGAACAACTGAAACGTATGATCTGTTGTCTCTTTTTTTTCTGAAATGAACAGTTCCGTTGGAGAGTGCATAGAGAGTATGGTCTTTACCAATTCCTACATTATCACCAGGGTGATGCTTTGTGCCTCTTTGTCTGATAATAATATTACCAGCTTTTGCAAACTGACCACCGAAAATTTTTACACCCAGACGTTTACTTTCTGATTCTCTACCGTTATTCGAACTACCTGCACCTTTTTTATGAGCCATGGTTTCTTATTTTTTATTGTTATTTTCTGATTTATTTATTCTGAAATTTTGGTTGACTATAACTAGTCTTCCTTTTTATCTTCAGCCTTTTTTCCCTTTGGAGCAGCCTTAGGCTTTGTCTCTTTCTTTGCTGCAGTTTTTGGTTTAGCTTCTTTCTTCTCAGCTTTTGGCTTTGCAGCAGCTTTAGTTTCAACTTTTGATTTTGTCTCTTTCGTAGGTATTACCTCTTTCTTGTCTGCTTTTGGAGCTTCCTCTTTCTTTTCTGCTGTCTTCTTCGTTTTCTTAGCTCCTGCTACGATTCCTTCAATCAGGACTTTGCTCATGTATTGTCTGTGCCCGTTTTCCTTTTGATAACCTTTTCTTCTTTTTTTATGGAAAACAGTAACCTTGTCGTCTTTTAAATGCTCAAGGATTTTGCCTGAAATTTTAACACCTTCAACATTGGGAGTCCCGACAGAAACCTTGCTGTCGTTATCATAAAGCAAAACATTATCAAATTCAATCTTTGAATCTACTTCACCTTCAAGGCGGTGGACAAAAATCTCCTGGTCTTTTTCAACTTTAAATTGTTGTCCTGCTATCTCTACTATTGCGTACATTTTATTATATTTACTTATGTCTGAAAAATGGAGTGCAAAATTAGAAAAATTTTTAATTCTACAACTTTTTTTCTTGTAATTTTTTTAACTAAAAAAATTTGAAAGGTTTTTTGCATTGAAAACAGGCAGAGCCGAGCTGTTTTATGGCAATATATTTTGTGACAAATATGTTCAAAGTGTCCTTGATTGTAAATGCAGGCAGGAGGTTATAGCTTCCCTTTTAATTCAGGATGAGAAAGCATATTAAGTACAATTGTCTGGAATGAACTGTCGTCAAGGTTTTTTAGATATTTTTTTAGGTCTCTGAATTTTACCTGTTTTTCTTTTTCCGAATTTATGATTGATACGACATCTTTATATTGAGAAACCTTCAACTCGCTTTCAAGAGCCTCAATAATAACTTCGACAGGAATGTTGTTATTACCTGTCTTCACAGGTGCCCCGAAAGCTTGTAGCTCATCTATTGATGCTTCCAGAATCTCTTTGCCAAGCTTTTTACAAGTTTCAAGATATGATGTTTTGCCGGAAGTATCCCTTAGTGCCCAGCTTGAGTAATCATAATCTATCTTCTCTATCTCTTTTATTTTCTGATTATCTTCTCCGAAAATTCTGCCTAATAGAATAATAGTATATTGTTTCCATGCGTCAAGATCAAAACCTTTTGCATCAAGTTCTTTTATACGGTCTTCAAGTAATTTTATATCTTTCATTTTATATTGAAATTTGAGTTACCAAATATACAACATTTTATGTTACTTAAAGAATAAAAGGCCGGAGAAAAATCTCCGGCCACACTTCAAAGAATCCTATGGGATTAGCCATAGTCAATTTATGTTAACTATCCATTTACTTTTTGATAATTTTCTTTTTGAATATCGTTCCATTCTGATTGTACAGTACCATTAAATATATTCCTGTTTTTAAATCTGAGATGTTTAAAGCTATTACATTGTTACTGGTAGCGATGTCTTTAACAATATTACCAAGGAGGCTGGTGATCATCACCCTTTTGTAGCTTTCTAATCCTTTAATATTTATTATGTCTGTCGCAGGATTTGGATATACAACAATTTCATTATCATTCAGGTAATTGTCAACAGCAGTAATATAAGTCTGGTCGAAATAAAATGTTCCCATATCGTTTGTTGTTCCGTCCGGATCCGAAGCCAATGATGGATTACCACCGTCAATGCAGGGTGATTTTGTAAAGTCGCCTGCTGGATAATCATTCCATTGTAAAGTGTAATCATCCTCATCGGGATTTGAAAACAGGGGATTTGCATTAATATTTCCTTCTCCTTCAAAGCCACCCTCAATGTCCGAATAGGTTATTTCGGGAAGTTCGTTTCCTGTATATATCTCAAGAGGCAGGTTATTCCAGAAAATAGAATTAAGCACATTAGCTGAATGTAGTGATGAGTTATTCAATAACATTCCGCCAGCACCTGTAATAGCTGTATTGTCTGATATTGTTGAGTTAACAATGTTGAGGTCGGATTCCATAATATTTATTCCT
>JAOZOC010000240.1 GCA_029933495.1 Bacteroidales bacterium | reverse complement strand
GGTCAGGGTGAGGTGAATCTAATACCAGCAATGAGCAAGCGTCCACGCTTGCATTAAAAAACCACTGCCATAAACCTGCATGAACGCATAACTCTTAACTTTCTAACTCATAACTTTCTAACACATAGCTCTTAACTTCCTATCCCCCGCCGCAAACCTGCAAGGTTATTTTCAGCTCCGCAGGTCACCTCATAAACCTTACAGGTTCTTTCCGTCACTTTGTCAAAATATCAACAACCATTTCAGGATTTCCGGTTGCAAAATACAATTCCGCCAATGCTTCGTAGTAGCTGTAAAGTGAATGCAGCCGTTCTGTCTTTGCTCCGGCATACAGCATCTCAGCATCAATTACATCAATTGATTTCCCAACACCTTCCTTAAAACGCTTGTTATTTATTTCAAGATTTCTCTTTGCAAGTTTCACAGTAGGTTCCAGTTTTTGATATCTCTCCTGATAATTGATTACATCGGTATAAGCCTTATTGACCCAAAGGTTTACCTCCTTGTTTGCATACTCCTCAGCGTATTTCACCTGCATCTGCAAATGCTTCGACGATTGAAATGTATTATAATCCTTTAATCCGCCGAATAGTTTCATGTTAAGCTGCACACCAATAATAAATGGCGGCATTATCACCGGATACTGCTCCCGGAAAAGTCCCCACTGCCCGAAAGCGGCTATTTGCGGCATAAACTGCGACCTGTCGTAATTGAGTTTTTGCTCTGCAAGGAACTTTTTCTGTTCAATCATCTTAAACACCGGCTGACTTCGTTTTGCTTCAACAGTCAAAGAATCCAGTGGAAGGTAAGCAATATTATATACCAGTGCATCTGTCAGATCAAATTGCTGATAGTCCTTCATTCCTATAAGAGTTTTCAAAGCAAGCGATGCCAGTTCCAGTTTGTTTTGGTCGTCGTCCCTGTCGCGCTCTGCATTGGCAACAGCCACTTGCGCTCTTAAAAGTTCAGAGGTGGTATCATTCCTATTTCAACGGCTCTTTTTGCATCCTTTTCGTGTTGCTCAATCCCTTCAACAACCTCCTGTCGCGTTTTTACAACTTCTTTTAAAAGTACTACCTGAAGATATCTTTCTATAACCTCTTTTGTGATCTCATTCGATGTATTCTCAAGCTCAATCCGCGAAAGCTCATATTCTGCCTGTGAAGCATTTCTCCCCGCGATGATTTTCCCACCCGTAAAAATCGGCTGAATGGCGTTAATACTCAGGTTGGGATAGTGCTGCTGGTCAATAATGATATTATATGCAGGCAGTTTTCCAAGACTGTTAACAATAGAATTATAAATCTCCTCCTGAGTTTCGTTTGAAAGTCCCAGTTCGGAAGCAATGACAGAACCGTATCTTCCTGCAACATCGTCAACCGACTCCTTGACCTGCGACATATTTACCTCAGGATTTTTCGATAAGAAAGTATAACCTGCATTCAAAGATACTTGCGGAAGATAGTTTCCGGTTGCCGCTTTATGCAAATACTCCTTTTCATAAACCGATTCCCGGCTCTGCTTGATCTTGTTATTATTTTGCATTGCCGAGTCAATTGCCTGCTGCAAACCCAGTGATATCTGGGATTCGGCAGGAATAAACGAAAGCAAAATCAACGCAATTATGAAAAATTGTATAAAAGCCTTGTTAACCATAAACGATATTTTTAGGTTAAATCAATTTTTATAAAAATACGGGAAATTCCCCAGTTAAATTTGGCTGCAAAGGTATAAAATATTAATAAAGTTTTTCAACAGGTTTTTTCAGGTTCAGCCCCAGTTTTTTATACTCCGTAACCGAATATCCCGTCTCCTTTTTAAACTGGTTCGACAAGTACTGCACACTGCTGTAATCCATCATATAAGCTATTTCGCTCAGAGTATATTCTTCCTGCATTATCAATTCTTTGATGCGCTCTATTTTGTTCAGGATGATGTACCTTTCAAGTGTAACAGCTTCATATTTTGAAAAAAGCTTCGACAATTGCTGATAGCTTAAATTTAATATTTCAACAAGATATTCCGATTTGCGCACCATTGAATTAACATTATTCATGTTGTGTATAAGATCAATAACTGTCCTTTTGATTTTTTCAACAATCTGTAAATCCCTTGAAACAATTATTCCAAATCCCAAACCTTCGAGCAAACCATTTATAGCTTCCAAGCTCATAATTGACTTATCAAATGAGATTGTAGCCTCTCCCAGCCTTATACTTTCGACAGCAATATTATTTATCTCAAACTCATTACGAATTACCCCAATGCAACAGTTGCTCAGCATATTTCTAATAGAAACGGTTATAGTCGTTATGTCATTTTTGGCAGCCATAAAATAATTCGCTAAAATAGTGATAATTAGTAATCCTGCCGATTAATATATTGAGCCTGATTTTTGTCAGAGGAGGGAAAAATAGAAAGAAGGATGCACCTTCTATTATACCTTAAACGTAATTCCTATCCCGAAATTCTCTTTAAACTGTACTTTGGGACCTTTCCCAACCTCAACTTTGACCCCGCCAATATTCTCATAAGTAGGGATAGGGATATCATTATCATAAAGCAACCTCATAAATAGGTTTGAAGACAGATAGCTGTTTATTTTAAAACTCAAAGCCGATTCCCAGTCAACATCCATATTCCACCGGTTGCTGATATTGTCGTCCATATAGTTGTTGTGAATATTGACACGGGTATCAAAATTTACATTTTTAAGTATGTCACGGTTATAAGTCAGCAAAATATTAACTCCGAAAGAGGGTCTTACATTGCTGCCGGGTACCAGAACATTTCCAGCAGTGTCTCTAATTGCAGGCTGCACTCCGAAAGCTCCTTTATCAGCCAGTTCCTGATTCATTACAAAAACAAATTTTCCGCTGGCAGGAGATATGAATATTGAAGCATACTCAACGGGTTTATACTGCAGCCCAAGTGACAAGAAGAGATTCGCCGGTGAAAGTGTGGAAGATACTATTACCGAGTCATTAGGGTACTTGTATCCACTTGCAAACTGGGACTTAAGATTTACAACAAAGGAGTAGAAAAGATCATTCAGGATTTCATAACCGATAAGCCCTCCATATTCGAAACGATCCTCTGTCTTTCGTAATCCCTGCTCACCATTCCAGGTAATTCCATAGGCCGCCATAAGGTAATTATCCACCTTAAAGGAGTCTTTCAGATAATTCCATTTAATACTTGAAAAAGCAACACCTGTAATAGCACTTTCACCGCCTTCGGCCCAGTTTGTAAGGCTTACCTGACTGAAATTCAGAATATTCCTTGTTGAAAATTTCCAATATTTGATAGTATCGGCTTTTGCAGTATCCGAAGGAATTACCTGTACTGCTACATCATCAGGAATTGTCATTCTAATTGGTGGATTCCCTGCAAACGAAACCAAAACAAACAGTGACTGGATAATCAATAATAGCTTCTTCATAATTAAATTTTTCGGGCCGAAAGTATGAATCTTTCGTGAGATATAAACATAGGATAAACGATTTTTTTAACAAATCATTGTTTATTCTTTTTATCAATCAGGGCTACTCTCCATATCATCCATATTTTCCTTATTGTAGCCAAGCCACCAGAACATCAATCCGGGAACAAGAAATGGGAGCATATATACCAGCATTATAAAAGAATCTTTCATACCACCCGCATAAAGCAGATACAGCCCCATAAGAACACCACTGACTGACATTACAATACCTCCTTCTTTTTCTCTTTTCCAGGCAAAGATGTATCCAATAAAAGCAAAACCCAACAGGAGCATCATAGATTGAAGCTGTCCGGTTTCATCGTGAAAAAGATCAGGTATTCCCTCTCCAATAAAAAACATTCCGAAGAAGAATACCGAAACTCCACCGAAAATACGTGCTATCCACCTGGTTGTTTTAATACCACTACTTTGCATAATATAAGTTTTAAAAAGGCAAGGCGCACCTCGACTTTACCATTAAAATTTACTGATTCAATCAAGCCACCAACTACTTCAACCACTTATCAAGCCAATTAAAAAATGTCCTTTGCCAGAGAATTCCATTTTGTGGTTTCAGCACCCAGTGATTCTCATCGGGGAAGAAGAGGAATTCAGCCGGAACATCTCTTAAAATAGCTCCATTAAATGCAGTCATTCCCTGAGTGTAGGCAATTCGATAATCCAACTCACCATGGATAATAAGTATCGGGGTATCCCAGTTTTGTATATACTTGTGAGGAGAGTGGTCATAAGCCTCTTTAGCAACTTTATTGTCCTTATCCCAAAAGGAGCCACCTTTATCCCAATTCTCAAACCACATCTCTTCAGTTTCCAGATATTGAGCTTCTTCGTTAAAAATACCATCATGCGCAATAAAAGCCTTAAACCTTTTTTTATGATTACCTGCCAGATAGAACACAGCATATCCTCCTGCGCTTGCACCAACAGCACCAAGGCTATTTTCATCAATATATGACTCTTTTGCCATTTCGTCAACAGCAGTTAAATAATCCTGCATACTTTTCCCGTGATAGTCGCCGCTTATCTGTTCCTGCCACGCTTGTCCAAACCCGGAAACACCTCTGCGGTTGGGTGCGACAATAATATAATCGTTTGCTGCCATAAGCTGGTAATTCCACCTGTAATGAAAGTTCTGGCTTAAGGGCCCTTGCGGACCGCCTTTGCAATAAAGCAAAGCAGGGTATTTTTTATTTGCATCAAAATGAGGCGGATAAATTATCATAGTAAGCATATCTTCACCATCATGTGTCTTCATCCATCTCTCTTCAACTCTTCCCATCGTGAGCTTATCAAGCAAATCCTTATTTGTAAATGTTATTTGTTCCGCCTTCCCATTTTTGGGATCAACTGAGTATAATTCAGTTGGCATAGACATTGAACATCGTGTGGCGATCAATTTATTGTTTGCAAGTGCAACACTCCTGAAGTCGTGCATTCCCTCAGTAAGTTTTTTGATGGAGCGAGCCTCAATATCATACTTATATATTTGGAAAGTCCCATGCCAGTCACTCGTAAAATAAATTGACTTGCTATCTTCGGCCCATAGTAAGCTGCCAACATTCTGATCAAAGCCCTCAGATGCATAAATTTTCTCACCTGTCCTCGTGCTGTAAACAAACAAACGGTTTTGATCCGACTCATAACCATCCCGTTCCATACTCTCCCAGGCAATATAATTACCATCAGGTGAATAAAGCGGGGCCACATCAAAACCCATATTTCCTTCAGTCATATTCTCTGTTTTCCCGGTTTCGGTATCATAAATATAGATGTCGGAATTTGTTGACAAAGTAGCAGCTTTCCCCGTTAATTTTTTACAAGTATAAGCAATGGATTTACTATCGGCACTCCAGTTAATCTGTTCGATTCCACCGAATGGGCTCAACGGTGAATGATACGGTTCACCTTTTAAGATATCCTTGTCGTTCCAGACTTTGACACCATCATAATCAGCATAAAAAACGTGACTGTATGAATCCACCCAGTGATCCCAGTGTCTGTACATCAAATCATCCATCAGTCGTCCGGATGCTTGAGGAAGGCCATTATACAAATCGGCAAATTTATTTTTAATGGGAACCTCCCTGT
>JAOZOC010000239.1 GCA_029933495.1 Bacteroidales bacterium | reverse complement strand
TATTCTGAGGAGGATTTTTCAGATTTCTTTAGTTCTATGTTTGGGGGAGGTTTTTCGGGATCAGGAGGTGCGGCAAAATTTAGAGGACAAGATTTTAATGCAGAGCTGCATCTTGATTTAAAAGATGTCTATCATACCCAAAAACGTACTTTAACTGTAAATGGTAAAAATATTCGTTTAACAATACCCGCCGGAGTTCAAAACGGGCAAGTAATTAAAATAAAAGGACACGGGGGTAAAGGTGTGAATGGCGGGCCTAATGGAGATTTGCATATTAAATTTATAATTACAAACCATACTAAATTTAAGCGTGATAAGGATAATCTCTACTCAACATTCGACCTTGATTTATACAAAGCAATGCTAGGTGGAGAGATTACGGTTAACACGTTTACCGGAAAAGTAAAACTAAAAGTAAAACCCGAAACTCAAAATGACACAATGGTGAAATTGAAAGGGAAAGGGTTCCCGGTTTATAAAAAAGAGGGTCAGTTTGGAGATTTATATATTACTTACAAAATAAAAATTCCAACCAATCTTTCGGATAAAGAAAAAGAGTTATTTGAAGAATTAGCTAAACTAAGATAGATATGGAAGCGAAAAATTATATTCCTGTAGTTCTGCTTTGTTCACAATACAAAGTAGAAGTATCGTTTTTTAACGAACTGTATGACGTTGGTCTAATTGAAATAATAACAATAGAACAAACTCAATATCTTCATCAGGATAAAATAAGTGATATTGAGAAAATAATAAGAATGCATCGCGAATTAAACGTGAACATTGAAGGTATTGATGTTATATTTAACTTATTACGGAAAGTTAATGACTTGCAGAGTAAATTAAATGCAACACAAAACAGATTATTATTGTATGAAAATGATATAGAGGAGTAAATACTAAATAATCTAACACAATAAAAAAGGGGTAAGCTACTTACATCGCACCGCTACAACCGCCTACCCTTGCTACCTTCCGATTCTGGGGGAGTTCAGCGGGAGCTGGTCGTATAAGACTTACCCCGGCACAAAAGTATAATTTTAACTTTAACCAGCACAAAAAATATTTTAAAAAAATAAATAAAAGTATTTTATGCGTATTTTGAGTAAATTCTTACTTTTGCCCATAATCAACAAAAACTTTATATTATGGAAAATAAAAAATACCCCTCATGGAAGTTTGCTTTGACATACGGATTGTATATCGGAGTAGCATTAATTGTTTTATCACTTATCTTTTATCTGTTAGACCTGCATACCGAAAAATGGACAAGTTACTTATCTTATGTTATTCTTCTCCTCGGAATCCTTCTGGCACAAATGCATTATCGCGACAAGCATCTTGACGGAGATATTACATTTGGTCAGTCGTTTTCAGTTGGCTTTCTTACAGGATTGTTCGCATCAATTATAGCGGCCATATTCTCATTTTTCTTTATCTCTTATCTCGGAGAAGATTATGTTGAAACACTTTTGGAAAAAACAATGGTAGAGCTTGAAGCAAATCCAGACCTGACTGATGAGCAAATTGAGCAATCCATGAGTATGGTCCAAAAATTTATGACACCCGGGATAATGACTATATTTGGTCTTCTTAGTTCGACATTTGTATCACTCATATTGGCACTAATAGCTGGAGCTTTCACCAAAAAGCAGGATAACTCACTTGAGTCTAACGTATAAATTATTTGTTGATGGATATTTCTGTTGTTGTTCCTTTCTATAACGAAGAGGAGTCGTTAAATGAACTTGCGAGCTGGATTAAGGAGGTTGTTGAAAAAAACGGCTTTTCCTGGGAAGTAATTTTCATTGATGATGGCAGTAATGATGATTCCTGGCATATTTTTGAGCAGATTTCTGCGAATGATAAGCATTTTAAAGGGATTAAGTTCAGACGGAATTATGGAAAATCCGCTGCATTAAACGAGGGCTTTAAAGCTGCCCGGGGTGATGTGGTCATAACTATGGATGCCGACCTGCAGGATAGCCCCGAAGAAATTCCTGAGCTTTATTATATGATAAAGAAAGAGGGATTCGATCTGGTTTCAGGATGGAAAAAGAAACGACACGATCCGATTGGGAAGCGGCTCCCGTCGAAATTCTTTAATATGACGACCCGGAAACTTTCTGGTATTAAACTTCACGATTTCAACTGCGGACTTAAAGCTTACAGTAATAATGTTGTAAAGAATATCGAAGTTTATGGAGAGATGCACCGTTATATTCCGGTAATAGCCAAGTGGGCAGGATTCAATAATATTGGAGAGAAAGTTGTTCAGCATCAGAAGCGTAAGTTCGGTATTTCCAAGTTTGGTATGGAGCGTATCATTAAGGGCTACCTCGATCTGCTTTCTATAACCTTTATATCAAAGTTTGGCAAACGTCCGATGCACCTGTTTGGAGCTCTTGGCACTATTCTTTTCTTTTTTGGATTTCTGGTCGGTGCATATCTTACAGTTGCTAAATTCATTTTTGATGTTTACCGTATGACCGACAGGCCCCTGTTCTATTTCGGAATGCTTGCAATGGTTATCGGAACGCAGTTGTTCCTTACCGGTTTCCTTGCAGAGATGGTCTCCCGAAGTTCGTACGAAAGAAATATTTACCAGATAGAAAAGAAAACAGGACTTAATGAGGATGATTAACAGATGTCCGGAAAGAAAAAAATAATTATAATAGGTTCTGCTTATCCTTTGCGTGGAGGTGGTATTTCTACCTTTAACGAACGTTTAGCAAGAGCATATATGGATAATGGTGACGATGTAACAATTTATACATTTAGCCTGCAATATCCCTCTTTTCTTTTCCCCGGAACTACCCAATATTCAAAAGAAGCTCCTCCTGAAGGATTGGATATAAAGGTCAGGATTAACTCGATAAATCCCCTTAACTGGATTAAAACAGGAAAAGAGATAAGGAATCTTAAGCCCGACCTTGTTATTGTCAGATTCTGGATACCTTTTATGGGGCCTTGTCTTGGTAAAATTTCCAGGACAATCCGAAAAAAAGGAATAAAAGTAGTTGCAATTGTTGACAATATAATTCCCCACGAGCACAAACCGGGAGACAGAGTCCTATCAAAATATTTTGTGAAGAGTATTGACTCTTTTGTAACAATGTCAAAGTCAGTTTTAAACGACCTTAAAACTTTTGACAACAAAAAGCCCAAACATCTGACGGTTCATCCCTTGTATGATAATTTTGGGGAGCTGATTCCGAAAAAGAATGCTCTTGAAAGATTGAACCTGCCTGATAAATTCAAATACCTGCTGTTTTTTGGGTTTATAAGAGATTATAAAGGTCTTGATTTGCTGCTGGAAGCTTTTGCCGATAAGAGGCTGAGACAGTTTTCTTTAAAACTGCTGGTAGTTGGCGAGTTTTATATTGATTCTGCACCCTATCTGAAAATGATTGATGAGCTTGGGATAAAAGATAGTGTCATTATGCACAATGAATTTGTTCCCAACACTGAGGTTGTGAACTATTTTTGTGCATCAAGCCTGGTTGTTCAGCCTTATAAAGATGCAACACAAAGTGGCATAACACAAATTGCTTATCATTTTGAGCGTCCGATAATTACGACAAATGTAGGCGGTCTTTCAGAAATTGTAACTGATAAAAGGGATGGGTATGTTGTTGAGCCTGACTCAAGACAAATTGCTGATGCAATTTTTGCATATTTTAATCAGGATCAGGAGAGCGAATTTGTTGAAAATGTCAGGGAGGATAAAAAGAGGTTTTCGTGGGATAAAATGCTTCAGGCAATAGATGCGGTTTGCACGGAATGAATATCTTTGTAAGATTGGTTTCGGATAAACTCAATGAAATAAGAAAAATAATTGTTAAATGATAATACGAAGTAAGGCGCCATTGCGTCTCGGACTTGCAGGTGGAGGAAGTGATGTGTCGCCATATTCTGATATTTATGGTGGAGCAATCCTTAATGCAACAATAAGCATGTATGCATATGCAACCATTAAACCAACTACTAACGGGAAAATTGTTATCAACTCACTTGATAAAAACAAGAAGCTGGAATTTGTGTCAACCAACAAAATTGAACTAAATGACTGCCTCGATTTGGTCAAAGGAATATACAACCGTATTGTTTCCGAATTTACTAAGAAACCACTTTCATTTGAGCTGACAACCTCTGTTGATGCTCCTCCAGGCTCTGGTCTTGGAACATCGTCAACCCTTGTTGTTGCTATTCTCGGTACTTTTGCCGAATGGCTGCAACTACCTCTTGGAGAGTATGACCTTGCAAAACTTGCATATGAAATTGAAAGGGATGATCTTGCAATGGCAGGTGGCAAGCAGGACCAATATGCTGCTACTTTCGGGGGAGTCAATTTTATGGAATTTTATGACAATGATAAGGTGATTGTTAATCCTTTGCGGATTAATGATATCATTCTTAACGAACTGGCTAATAATCTTATACTTTACAATACCGAGACCAGCAGGCTGTCATCAAAAATTATTGAGGCACAAAGAAAAAATGTGATAGATAAAAATATTGATTCCATCGAAGCTACTCATAGACTGAAACAGCAGGCTATAATGATGAAAGAGGCTCTATTACGAGGCGAACTTGATAACATAGGTGATATCCTGAATTTTGGATGGCAAAACAAAAAGAAGATGGCCGCCGGAATCTCTAATGAGTTTATTGATAATATATACGATGCTGCTATAAGTAGTGGAGCAACAGGAGGAAAAATATCAGGCGCCGGCGGTGGCGGTTTTATGATATTCTATTGCCCCAATAATACAAGGTTCAAAGTAATTGAAGCTCTGAAAAAATTTGGAGGTAAAGCTCAAAGGTACGAGTTTGCAGCAACAGGACTTACATCGTGGAGGATATAGATGATTAAAATTCAAAGCACAAAATTCAAAACTCAAAATCCAAAATAATATCAAAGGTTTTAATGTTCAAAACAGGTAGAAGGAAAATCATTTTGTTTATATTTGTAATCCATTTTGAGTTTTTGCATTAGATTTTGGAGTTACTCTGTTTTAAATATTCTAACTTTTAAACAAATGAAAACGTATGACCTTGAAGACAGAACCTTTGAATTTGCAAATAATGCAAGAGCTTTCATTAAGAAGTTGCCAAAAACCACTGCAAACACAGAGGATATTAAGCAGTTAGTTAGAGCGTCCGGATCAGTTGGTGCAAATTATATTGAGGCTAACGAAGCAATAAGCAAAAAAGATTTTATGTATCGAATTAAAATTTGCAGGAAAGAATCCAAAGAAAGCAGATTTTTTCTACGCCTTTTGGATACAAATAATGAAGCAGAATTGAACAAAGAAAGAGCAGGATTAGTTCTGGAAGCAATGGAGTTAACAAAAATATTTGGTTCAATAGTAAATAAGTGAAGTTCAAAGCACAAAGCACAAAATCCAAAATAATATCAAATCTCAAATGTTTTAATGTTCAAAACATGCAAAGGAAAAAGCATTTTGTTAACATTTGTACCTCCGTTTTGAATTTTAGTATTCTGATTTTGAATTTGCTTTGTGCTTAGATATTTTGATTTAACAATGTAAGCCCAAAGCACAAAACCCAAAACTCAAAATAATATCAAATATCAAATGTTTTAATATT
>JAOZOC010000784.1 GCA_029933495.1 Bacteroidales bacterium | reverse complement strand
CGGTATGACGGGTAATAGAAGTTGTAGTAGATATTATACTGCTTTGACTTCTTGTATGGATTTTTATAATTTGCCATACTGCCGAATTCTTCATAAAATTCTACAGGAATGTTGACGGTATCAAATCCTATTTTGCGGTCTCTCTTTGAATTGATATACATATAAAGATCGAAAGCATGTTCAAAATCAAGATCAGTTTGTTCAAAGCTGATAAACTCAGGGCTAACTTTATGGTTAGAAGTAAACTTTTTTAACATCTTTTCCATGCTCGCCCATTTTTCATCTATAGTCTTTTTGTATTGGTCAGCCGGCAG
Organism: Bacteroidales bacterium; assembly: GCA_029933495.1. GTDB lineage: Bacteria > Bacteroidota > Bacteroidia > Bacteroidales > JAADJA01 > JAADJA01. The sequence goes on along the minus strand of JAOZOC010000784.1, from coordinate 1,122 downwards.
GCTGTCTAACAAATCCCAGATACTGTATCCATCAACGAATTTCAAATATTTTTGTGCCAGAAAATTATTTTTATCTGCTCCGGTTCCTGAATATTTTATTGTCTCATCAAATTCTTTTGTATCCAGAGTTATATAGATACTATCTCCAGGTTGCACAAACATTTGCGTTGTCTCTTTGCCATCATAGAAGGTAACAGGCATAGGTTCATCAATGTCAAAATGAATGTTAAATGAATTATTATCATCAAGCCCGGCTCCAAAGTTTGTGAAATCCCTGCCTATTTCTGGTTCAATTCTGACCCAGGCAGAGTCGGAGTTGGGGTTTGTAATTTGTCCTGCCACAATTACAAGATTTTTATTGACAGGAGTCTTCTTTTGACCACAGGAAATTAGCATAACCGATAAAACAGCTATCAGGATCAGGGATTTGTAAATTTTTGTTCGGTTCTTCATTTTCATACTTTTTTAAGTTTAACAATGTAAAATATTCATTTATTCTCGCATTCTCGCATTCTTTCATTTAATCATTGAACTATTCCGTAAAAACATATTCAATAATATTTGCACCCATTCCCAGAGCTTTGGTTCGTGTAGCCTGAGAATCGTGATGAACATCAGGAGATTCCCAGCCATCACCAAGGTCGCACTGGTAATCGTAAAAGCAAATAAGTCTTCCTTCATAGATCAAGCCAAAACCCTGAGCCGGTTCTCCATCGTGTTCATGAATTTTTGGAGGCCCGTTATTGAAATCATACTTTTGGTGATAAATAAGATGATTGAATGGGAGTTCGATAAAATCCAATTCAGGGAAAACGCGCTTCATCTCCCTGCGAATATACTTATCAAGCCCGTAATTATCTGTAATATGAAGAAATCCACCACCAATTAAGTAATCTCTCAAATTCTTGATATCCTGGTTTGACAAAACTACATTACCATGGCCAGTCATATGAACAAACGGATAATTGAAAATCTCGGGGCTTCCCACATCAACGGTTGCAGGTTCCGGATTGATAGATGTTTTAATATTCTCATTACAAAAGCTAATCAGGTTTGGCAGTGATGTGGGATTTGCATACCAGTCGCCTCCACCATTGTACTTTAAAAGGGCTATCTGTACCG
>JAOZOC010000238.1 GCA_029933495.1 Bacteroidales bacterium | reverse complement strand
GAACTCCTGCCCATCAAACAGAATAAGCAGGGGGTGTAGTTTACCGAAGGGATACACATTAACAACACTCCTGAACAAACCAAACGCAAATACTATTCTAAAACTTTAAGCTTTGCAAATTTTAGAAGCAGTTGTTTTTGTCCAATCTTATGAAAGAAGATGGCAGCCTTTTTACTTGCTCCCGTTCCTTCGACACTCAAAACTTTACCATAGCCAAAACGCTGATGCTCAACCTGAACTCCAGGTTGAATCTTTTGAACAGTTTGATAATCACTATCCGTAAAACCACCTGAAGGCTCGGAATACTGTGCCTGGTCCATCTTTTTCAGCTTTTTGTTTCCATATTGTGGTGGCGGGCTGAAAGCAGGCTTTTTGGCCGTCTGCTTTTGCCTTACTGTCGGTTGCGGAGCCTTTCTACGCGGAAGCTCAATATATTTATCATCAATCTCCTCAATAAACCGGCTTGGTTCACAAAAATTAAGTTCACCCCACCGATATCTGCTCTCTGCAAAAGAAATTGTAAGCTTTTTCTCAGCCCTGGTTATTGCCACATAAAAAAGCCTGCGCTCCTCTTCCAAGTCTGACCTGGAGCCCAGTGATTGCAGCGACGGAAACAGGTTTTCTTCAAGCCCGACTATGTAAATATAAGGAAACTCAAGCCCCTTGGCAGCATGGATGGTCATAAGGGTTACTTTATCATTATTCTCATCCTGCGTATCTGCATCTGTAATCAGTGCCACATCCTGCATAAACTGATCAAGTGTCCTAATCGAATTCTTTTCCTGCTCGCTGTCCTCATTACTAATCTGCTGTCCGGGAACTAACTCAGTTCCTTTTTCAGTAAAATCTTTGATTGCATTGAGCAGCTCTTCAATATTTCCATAGCGGCTTATTCCTTCCGGCGTTTTATCTTCAAACAGGTCCTTTAATATCCCTGATGATTTTGCAATATGACCTGCAAGGTCAAAAGCACTCTTAGTTTTAACCTGTGCTGTAAAGCTTTTAATCATCGTTACAAATGCATCAATCCTTGAAAAAGTACCAGCATTAATATTCAGGTTATGTTGCTTAAGATTCTCAATCAGATCCCATTTCGTAACACCGGCCTGATCGGCGGCAACGATTATCTTTTCCATTGTTGTCTTCCCGATTCCTCTTGCAGGATAGTTAATCACACGATTCAGAGCCTCTTCATCCTTGTTGTTAACAGCAAGCCTGAAATAAGAAAGCAGATCCTTAATTTCTTTTCTATTGTAAAAGGAAAGTCCACCATAAATCCTGTATGGAATATTTAATTTCCTGAAAGCTTCTTCAAGCGAACGCGACTGGGCATTGGTACGGTATAAAACGGCAAAAGCACTGTTTTTCTCCTGATTATTCATCTTTGTTTCAAAGATTGAATTGGCTACCATTGCTCCTTCTTCATTATCCGTTGAGGCTTTCATTAATTGAATAAGGTTTCCCTCCTCATTTTCTGTCCAGACATTTTTAAATAACTGCTCCTTATTGTTGACAATAATACTGTTAGAAGCATTAACAATGGTTTTTGTTGACCGGTAATTCTGTTCCAGCCTGAATTCTCGTGCATCAGAATAATCACGCTTAAAATTAAGAATATTCTGAATATTAGCTCCGCGAAAAGCATAAATACTTTGGGCATCGTCGCCGACAACACAGATATTCTCATTTGCAGCGGCAAGTTGCTTCAGAATCATATACTGCGCCTGGTTTGTATCCTGATACTCATCAACAAGAATATATCTGAACTTATGCTGATATTTCAACAATACTTCCGGAAAGTCTCTGAACAGGATGTAGGTATAAAGTAAAAGGTCGTCAAAATCCATTGCAGCTGCTTTGAAGCATCTGTTTTTATATGTCTGATAGATTTTACCCAGCATTGGTTTGCCTGCCATCTTATCACGCGTTTCCAATTCAAAATCAGCATTGTACTCTTCGGCAGTTAACAGGTTAGTCTTAGCAGAGGATATGCGGTTCATCACAAAATTTTGCGAATATATCTTATCATCAAGATCCATATCCTTAACAATGGATTTTATAACCCTTTTTGAGTCGGTAGTATCATAAATTGAAAAATTGGAGGGATAGCCAAGCCTCTCACCTTCGAAACGCAGGATACGTGCAAAAATAGAGTGAAAAGTTCCCATCCATACATTCCTTGCATCCGCATTACCAACAATCCTGGTAATCCTCTCTTTCATCTCACGTGCAGCCTTATTTGTAAAAGTAAGTGCCAGAATATTGAATGGGTCAACACCAAGCCTGAGCAGGTTGGCAACCCTATAGGTAAGAACTCGTGTTTTCCCCGAACCGGCACCGGCAATTATCATTACAGGCCCTTCAACAGCTTCCACAGCCTGCCGTTGCACTTTATTTAAATCATCTAAAAAATCTCTCGCCATTATTAATAAAAATTGAATGGCAAAACTACTCAATATTCATCAGGAGATTACTGATGTGGTGAGAAGGTTAAAAAAAGTTTTCCACATTTAATACTATACTTCAAGTGACTCTGATTTAAATTCCATTCCAACCATATCATCAATAACCACCATCAGGTGTGTCGCCTTAAAGTCATCCTTTTCCAATGATTGCTTATATTGGCTTAAATCAATCTCACAAACCATCCTTTCACCGGGCTTTATTACTCTGGGATATTTACAGTTAACAGATTCTTTTCCAACCTGGTATTTCTTTGTACTAAAACCTGAAGAAAATTTTAAATACGGAGGCATTATTTTCTCCCTGGTTTTACCAACATTTATAATTTCCAATTCCAGTAGCGAGTTATTATCACCACTACCAGATTTATAATTACTATTAACTTTTAGCTGCCTTGGTGGTTTATAAAAAACGACTACTAAAATAAAAACAGTAACTAAGACTCCGGCAAGAATCATAACAATTGTTGATGCAGAAAGACTATCCATGATGACTGATTTTTTGATTCGTCGCTAAAGTAGTAAAAAAAAATCAGAAATCACAAGGCTTCACTTCATTTTTTTTCAACATTAGGAATCGAAGCAGCATAAAAATCTTTCACCAATATTGCATTTTTATCAGGATTATCTTCCTCTAATGGCAATTTAAAAACATTTTCATTACTGCGTTTTTCCAATCCATTCAGGTATGCTTTATCATAATACAGGAGTGTTATTGATGCTGCTTTGGAGAACTCTTTCATTTTGATAGCCTGAAGTGCATCTTTAACATTTTGACCCCCAAGTCTTTTACTTATTCGCAAAACAGCGCTCTCGAGGCTTTCAGGGTCAAACTCTGCGTACTCTTTCACCAGCCTTTTTGCTCTCTCCTCAATACTTAAGTCAATAAAAATCACAGGACTGTTACGCATTCTGTTAAACAATGGCTCTGGAATGCTCACTCTCCCAATAGATCTGCTTTCGTCTTCTAACCATACTGGTTTTTTCAGATCAAAACTCTTCCAGACTTCATACAGATTATTTTCAAACTGCTCAGTTGTCGGTTGCTCCTCTTGCCCGATATGCCCGAAAGCAGAACCTTTATGATGAGCAATAGCCTCCAGATCAAGCATCTGGCATCCGGACTCAGCAAGTACTCTGAGGACTTCTGACTTCCCGCTTCCTGTTTTTCCACCAAGAACCACAAGATTTACATCCAAACCAAGCTGCTCACGTATATAGCCTCTGTACCCCTTGTAACCATCAATTAATGTTGTTGTTTCAAGCCCGGCAGTACGGAACAACCAGGCCATACTTGCACTGCGCATCCCGCCACGCCAGCAATGAACCAGAACCTTACCTTTTGGAGCTATCCGTTTCACACTCTTGACATAAGATGACATCTTGGGTCCGACTATATCCAAACCCTTTAATATAGCAGCTTCTTTTCCTGATTTTGAATATAGAGTTCCCACCACAACCCTTTCATCATTTGAAAACAAAGGGATATTAAAGGCTCCCGGAATATGCCCCTGGTCAAATTCAGCCGGCGTTCTCACATCAACCAGTGGTATCGTTTCTGTTAACTTCAAAAAGGCTTCAGCAGCTAGTTGCTCCTTCATATTTATCTATTTATAATTATGTTTATAAAACATTACAAAATTAAACTTTATTATTTAAGAGAGCTGTTAAGATTTTATTAGATTTGCAACTCAATTTCAGAGGAGATGCTTAAGTTTATCTTGATAATTCTACTAATAGTTTCGCAGATATATAATGTTGTTGCTCAGCAATTAATGGTTATTGATAAATCAAATCGTAAACCAATAGATAATGTCGCTGTTTATAACCTTGATCACACAAAAACAACTCTGACAAATATTGATGGATTTGCCAGCTTAAATGTTTTTGATAAAAATGATACACTGATTTTTCAGCACCCCTCTTTCCAATATCTGATTTTACCATATACTACAATTGAGAAACTTAGTTTTGTTATTACTCTAACCGAAAGCACTGTAAACCTTAGCGAGGTGGTTGTCTCGGCCAGTAAATGGGAGCAGGAGATAGATGAAGTCCCAAAAAAAATTGTTTCGATTAATGCCAATGAAATTGAATTTTACAATCCACAAACAACAGCTGATATGCTTGGCTCCACCAACGATGTTTTCATTCAAAAGAGTCAGCTTGGTGGTGGAAGTCCTATGATAAGAGGTTTTGCTGCCAATTCAATATTGATTGTTGTAGATGGAGTGAGAATGAACAATGCCATTTTCAGAAGTGGCAACCTGCAGAATATAATTGTGATTGACCCCAATATTATTGATGAGACAGAGGTGATTTTCGGGCCGGGTTCTATAATGTACGGTAGCGATGCACTTGGTGGAGTGATGGACTTTCATACAAAAAGGATTAAACTTGCTCAGGACACAGGCTACCTGTTAGGTACAAATGCTCTGGTAAGATATTCTTCTGCTGATAATGAGATAACGGGCCATTTTAATTTTAGCTATTCTGAAAAAAACTGGGGTTCATTAACCTCTGTAAGCTATAGTAAATTTGATGACCTGAAAATGGGAAGTGTTGGTCACCCTGAATATCAGCGTTTTAATTTTGTTGAGAGAGAAGAAGATGAGGATAAGATGGTTAAAAATGATAACCCGGATATTCAAAAATTCTCAGGATATAATCAGATGAATTTTCTTCAAAAATTCAGATATGAAGTTAGTAAGAAGGTTGACCTCGCTTTAACGCTTCAGTATTCTACTACCTCCAATATTCCGCGATACGACAGATTGATTCAATATAAAAACGACACTACATTGAAATATGCAGAGTGGTATTACGGACCACAAAGTTGGGGGATGGCAAATCTGATCGTCAACCTGAAAAATGATCATGGGATTTATGATGAGGCGAGAATAATCCTGGGATATAAGGATGTTCAGGAGAGCAGATACGACAGAAAGTTTGGAGATGATACTAGGAGGGAGAGAATTGAGGATTTAAACATCTACACATTAAATTTCGATCTCACAAAAAATCTTTCAGAAAAGAACACACTCTATTATGGTGCAGAGGCTTTTTACAATAAGGTTAAATCGACAGCAAGCATTGTTGATATTGTTACCGACTCAATAGAGCCCACTGCAACACGCTATCCTGATGGCGGAAGTAATTATTCAAGTGCTTCTGCATATGCTGATTTCAAAT
>JAOZOC010000783.1 GCA_029933495.1 Bacteroidales bacterium | reverse complement strand
CCGTCGTCTCCTTCACCCTGAACAATATCTCCCGAAGCATAGATAACTGCAATTTTATTTTTACTCCTTTTCTCCGCACTTTTTACTTTTGCATTTTTATATTTATTCACACTTATCAAGTTATTTATTCTGACTGTTGATACATCTAACTTATTTGCAAGAATATTTAGGAATTGATCTTTATAAATAACAGAATCAACCATCCCAAAATTGTAAGTGTCATCTGTTGTTTGTGCCAGCAATCCGTCTGCTATTTCATTTAACCTTTCAACGCTAATACTCCTTGATTGAGAGATTAGCTTAATGGCATCATTCCATATTGAGGAAACAAATGCCTGGGTTTGCTCTCTGCTTGCTTCACTCATTTTGTTCAGTATCAATGGTTCCACAGCACTTTTAAACTTTCCGTGACGAATAATCTGAACATCAATACCAAGTTTATCAAGGAGGCCTTTTATGAATGAAGTCTGGACACTCAGCCCATGAAAGTCAATCATTCCTTCCGGGTTAATAAAAATTTTATCTGCAACTGTAGCGAGATAGTATGCTTTTTGGTCATAAATAGCACCGTATGTATAAATAAACTTCCCGCTTTGTTTAAAGTCATCTAGAGCCTCTCTTATTTCTGAAACTGTAGCAAACCCTGATGGGATAAACGACATATCGAGGTAAATTCCAACTATCCTGCTGTCTTTTTTTGCATTTCTGATACTTTTTAAAATATCATTCATACCCGAAACAATCTTAAAATTCCCAAGAGGCGTGACATTGAAAGGTGTGTTTGGAGTCCGGTCCGGGATATCATAGTCCAGTTTTAATTGTAAAACCGATTTGTTGTCTACAACTACCTCTTCAGTCTTTGTCAGCGATACCATTGCCATTACAAAAGAGAAAAACAGGAAAAAAAGTATTATTGATGTCAGGATAAAACCAACCATCGAAGCAAACATAAATTTTAAGAAATCTTTCATAGAAGTAATATTAATTTTTTTGAATGCAATAATAGTAATAATATGTCGAATAGAAAAATGAGAATAATTTAAAATGACAGAATAATGATTTCAAAGTTGATATTTTAAAAAACAGGTTGGAAATAAGATTCATAATTGTACTTTTGCGCTTTCAAAGTTGATTATATGAGCAGAGCATTACTTCTTATTGGCGGAAATATGGGTGACAGGAGTAATCTGCTTGCCGATGCCTGCATCCTGATTGAAACAAAAATAGGCCGGATAATCAAGTCTTCTTCGGTGTATGAGACTGATCCATGGGGTTTCTCAAGCGATTTACCATTTCTTAATCAGGTTGTTATTGTTGATTCCGTTTTGTCACCAAAAGAGATACTTAGTGAGATTCATAAAATTGAATCTCAATTGGGCAGGGTGAGATTTTCAACTGGATATGAAGCCAGAACAATGGACATAGATATTCTTTTTTATGA
>JAOZOC010000782.1 GCA_029933495.1 Bacteroidales bacterium | reverse complement strand
CATTAGGCCCATATAAAGGAGGTTTACGCTTTCACCCAAGTGTAAATTTAAGTATCCTGAAATTCCTCGGTTTTGAGCAGATTTTTAAAAATAGTCTTACAACTTTGCCCATTGGTGGCGGAAAGGGGGGATCTGATTTTGATCCAAAGGCTAAGTCAGATGCTGAGATAATGCGGTTTTGCCAGGCATTTATGTTGGAACTATGGAAACTTATAGGCCCCGAAACCGATGTCCCGGCAGGTGATATTGGAGTTGGTGGTAAGGAAATAGGATATATGTACGGAATGTATAAAAAACTTACCCGTGAACATCATGGTGTACTAACCGGTAAAGGTCTGAACTGGGGAGGAAGCCTGATAAGGCCTGAAGCTACTGGCTTTGGAGCTGTTTACTTTGCGCAGGAAATGCTTGCAACTAAAGGAGAAAGCCTTAAAGGGAAAACAGTATGTATATCAGGCTTCGGTAATGTTGCCTGGGGAGCAGCAACTAAGGTTAATGAATTTGGAGGAAAAGTTGTATCTATTTCCGGTCCCGATGGATATGTTTATGATCCCGAAGGAATTTCAGGTGAAAAAATTGAATATATGCTTGAACTTAGAGCATCTAACCAGGATATTGTTAAGCCGTACTCTTATGAGTTCCCTGAAGCTCGCTTTTTCCAGGGGAAACATCCCTGGGAAACACCTTGTGATGTTGCGATACCCTGTGCCACACAAAATGAATTGAATAAAGAAGATGCAAATAATCTGGTTAAGAACGGTTGTTCGTGTGTGGCTGAAGGTGCTAACATGCCATCTACTCCCGAAGCTATTGAGGTACTTCATAACAACAAAGTGCTTTTTGGCCCTGGAAAGGCTGTGAATGCCGGTGGAGTTGCAACTTCTGGTTTAGAGATGTCGCAAAATGCAATGAAACTTAATTGGCCCAGCAATGAAGTAGATGAGAAACTTCACCACATAATGAGGAGCATACACAACACCTGTGTTTTACATGGCAAGGAAAACGACGGCTATATTAATTATGTAAAAGGTGCTAATATTGCGGGATTCCTTAAAGTTGCCAATGCAATGCTGGACCAGGGGATTATATAAAACGCATAGCAATATTATTGACTTATGAAATATGGATATATGGCAAGTGTATTTATTGCCATATATCCTAACCCAGTTAAACTGGAATAGACAAATAATACAATAATATTTCAGAAGTAGAAGCGGATACTGTTGATGCCACAAAAAGCCATACGGGAAGGCACTTTTGTTATAGCAGCCGACGATGTCTATAGAAGCGTCTTTACTTATAGCGAGATTTGTAACAGAAACGATCAGGCAGATGTATTGTTAGTATGCAGGCCTGAACTTGTTGACAATGGTATATTTAGGGTTTTTCCCAGTTGCGATTTCTTTTCTGACAGAGCAGTAAAAGGGATAACAGCCTTTTACT
>JAOZOC010000237.1 GCA_029933495.1 Bacteroidales bacterium | reverse complement strand
CAACAGCTTGTTCACACTCGGCTCTTCGTTCATTGTATTTTGAATCAGTCAGCCCTCTTCTTTTGTTTGTATTAACAATCATCAAACGGTAATCACCCAATTTTACAGGAACAAGATCATAATCAAGAGTATCGCAATTCAGGAACAGAGCAGAATTTTTCTTTCCCATTCCTACTGCAAACTGATCCATAATTCCACAATTCATCCCTACGAATTCATTTTCAGCTTTTTGAGAAATCTTAATCAGGTCAATCATAGGAGTCTCTTTTTCGTAAAGAGTATTTAGCATAAATGCTGTAACCAGTTCGATAGATGCTGATGATGAAAGTCCGGCGCCATTCGGAATATCTCCACTATACATCAGTTCTAGGCCTGAAGGGTTTATTCCCATTTTCTTCAACTGGTCAATCACTCCAAGCGGGTATTCAACCCATTCGCCGTTATGTTTTTTGTCAATATCTTCAGGAAAGATAAAAGCCTTATAATCAAAATTGACCGATGCAAATTTTATCTCGGGTTCTTCCGTCTGCCTGACCATTAGATATGTACCATAGTTCAATGCGCAGGGGAAAACATACCCGCCGTTATAATCAGTATGCTCCCCAATCAGGTTAACACGTCCGGGAGCAAAGAAGAGTCTCGGGTTTTTACCGTCTTCGCCATACAGCTCAAAAAACTCTTCTTTCAGCGTATCTGTTATGTTCATCTTAATATTTTATAATTCACATGGGTTGCAAATTGATGCCAAATATATGAGTTTTTCCTCAAATCCATAAAATAAATTTTCACTGCCTTTTATCTTCATAATATTACATCTTGGTTTTCACCTCTTGCATTTGAAATTATTTATGCACCTTCTTAATAAACTCTTCAACCTCAGGTACTCCTCCCTGATAAACTAAGTATCCATTGTACGGTTCACGTTTAGTTATTTCGTCGTTAATTGGTGTAAGCATAAGCTTTTTAATTTCGTCCGGGTCATCAGTTTGGCCAAGTATCCAGCTCAGTTTAACCCAGGCAACTTCAGGAAGCATATTACCTGTGGGGATGATTCCTTTTGCCATCATATCACGGCCTGTGTCATAAACAAACATGTGAACATATCCCCAGATGGTTTGCAGTGTCATATACATATGAACTCCTTTTGCGTGCGCTCTTTCAATAGCGGGATAAAGCTCCTTGTTTACATGTCCCAAACCTGTCCCCACAAAAATAATTCCTTTGTAACCTGCATCTACAAGGTTGTCTATTGTATCAGGTTTCATTCCCGGATAGTAATAAAGCATCGTAACCTTGTCATTGAAATAGGGGAGTATTTTAACATTTTTATCCTTACGGCGGTGATTGTAGTTCTTTTTAATAGGAATAATCTCTTTCCGGCTAATTCTTGCAAGTGGAGTGTCTCCGATTGTGCGGAATGTGGAGCGGTAAGAAGAGTGCATTTTTCTGACTCTTGTCCCTTTATGAAGCAGTCCGTATTCATCGGATGTCGGGCCGAACATGCAAATCATAACTTCAGCAATATCGGAATGGCCGGCAGCGTGCATCGCATGCATTAGATTCAGGGCTGCGTCAGAACTGGGGCGGTCTGACGAACGCTGAGAGCCAACAAGAACTATCGGGACAGGTGAGTTTTGAACCATAAAGGTCAGGGCTGCTCCGGTATGATGTAGGGTGTCGGTGCCATGACCGATAACAATACCATCAATTCCGTTTTCAATCTCTTTACCAATAGCTTTTGCCAGTGAGACATATTGTTTTGGCCCCATATTTTCGCTAAAAACTGCAAATACTTTTTCTGTTGTAAGATTGCAAATGTCAGCAAGTTCAGGAACAGCTCCGTAAAGTTCACCGGGCGAGAATGCAGGAATTACGGCCCCTGTTCTATAGTCAAGTCTGGAGGCAATTGTTCCGCCTGTACCGAACAGCTTTACTTTGGGGAGCCCCTGAGTGTAAGGAAACTCCTTTTCAGGGATTTTGTAATTGGCTTTTTTGTAGCCGGTCTCTTTCATATCAGTGATAGTCTGAACATCAATCCCAATGTTGTAGCCTGTGGCAATTTTTAATACAATATGCTGATCATCATCATTTTCGGCTCTCGGTAAGACTGTGCCCTGGAAATCCCCCCTTGTTGTTTCGATATGGGCCTGCCCCCATACGCGTACATTCTTATCTCTTAGAATTTTTAATGCATCGCCTTTATATCCCTGAAAAAAATCGTTATCCATTATTTGCTTGTTTTTTTACTGATTATTTCACTTAATTCACTAAGTTTTATATTCCCTATGGCTGTTTTATATAGCTGACCCATAATCCATTTTTCTTCATTCTCAGGTTTGTCGGAGAGTCTGACCTCTGAAAATTTATTTCTTAAAAATGAGATTCTTGAGATTATCTCATCCTTAGGAATTTTTCTAAATTTGATACTCTCAAGAACAGAATCGAAATCCATCTTGGGAAATTCATAAACTACTGAAAGCATATAACGAGCAAGTTCAAGTTCAATCTTATTATCCAAAAGGTATTTGAACATTGCGTATATAATTTTGTAATTGAACTCTTTGACATGTTTAAAATGCCCTTCTATGAATTTTAATCTGTGCCCAATAAATGTCCCGACAAATACCGGATTAATTTTTAATTCTAAAATTATTCTTTCTGTCAGAGGGTAAAGATTCTTACTAAAGATATACGTATAAGTGTCTTCAGGAATATTCCATTTTTTTAATTGTCTATATCTGACAATTATCTCCTCTGGCAATTCCAGCTTTAGTTTTTCAATATAATCATCTTCTAAAGGGATAGGAGCGGAGTCAGTATCGGGATACATCCTGTCAGCGCCAGGCAGAACCCTTTCAAAAATTGTTGTACCATCTTCAAATGATTTCCTGGTTTCCTCAGGAACTCCATCAAATGCCATCAGGCAGCGTTCTTCGATGGTTTCGAGAGCTGTTTTGATATCGTCTCTGGGCGCCCAGAAAACCATTTGAGCATCATTTTCTTCTGACTTTAAGAGTTTAGCAACTTTCTTAGCCTCATTTTTTTTCAATTTAGGGTTAATATCTTCAGATGTAACCATAAATGGCTTTTGAAGACAGGCAACTACTTTCATCCTGTCGCCAATTTCATCAGTAAATGACTTCCCTGGTTGTGTGAAGTGAGATAAAACAGTTTTGAAGCCTGGCATATTGACTGCTACAATAACCAATCCGGCTGCTTTTGCATTTTTAATTGACTTATTTGTAAATGTTATTTCGTTGTCATTTATTAATTTATGGTTAATTTTCCACTTTTTCTTATCCTTTATTTTCTCGTTCAACAACTTTCTGATGTGAAGGAGTGCCCATTGTCTGAAAGCTTCGTTATGAGTGAGTTTTGGTATCCATCTTGTGCGAGCTACTCCTTTAATCTCTACTCTGGAACCTCCTCGACAACTAACATTAACATCCTGCCTTCCGGCACCTATTCCTGTTCTAACAAGGCCTGTACTCCTGTTAAGAAACCGGATATAATCGCAACCCTCTTTCACTTCATCAGGATTAACAAAGTCAGGATATGTAACAGTCTCAATCAAAGGCATTCCAAGTCTGTCAGTACGATAAACACGGATATGTCCTATATCTGAAACCTCGCGACACGAATCCTCTTCAAGACTTAATTGGATTAGCCGGATTTTTTTATTTTTCAGATATATCTCCCCTTCAATACCAATTATACCTGTTCTTTGAAAACCAGTGGGAATACTTCCGTCGAGATACTGCTTACGTGTTATGTGTACCTCTCCTACAACATTCAGTTTCGAGAGAAGAGAAATTTTAATTGCTATTTCAAGCGCTTCTCTATCTATTGGAAATGGAGGGGTATCATCAATGTCGTAAGTGCAGGCAGAGTCGTTAGAAATGTGGTAAACTATCTCTTTTCTGGTTTTGAATTCCATTAAAGCTGTCCCGTCATACTCTCCAAGCTCACTTAATGTTGGGCGCATATGACGAATTACCTCAGCATCATATTCATCAGGCTTCTGATAAATACCTGCCGGACAATTACAAAAGAGTTTCCGTTTTGTCAGCAGTTGCTGATGCACTTCAAGACCCGACATAAATCCAATTCTATCGTAAATCTCCTGAGTAGCCTGCTGGATAGGTACATAACCAATAATCTCTTTGGTTTTATTGTAATTTTTAGTCGGATTAAATCCTTTTTCTTTGACCATAACTAATCTGTAAATTTGAATTTATCAAATAAGTTGTCAAAAGTATCAATATCCGCTAATATTCAAAATAGTTGTTGATAAATATTTTTTATTTTTATATTTGCATATAATAAAAAGTAAAAATAATGCTGGTTAAACAAAGTCTTTTTATTGTATTATTTTCTATTATTACTGCAAGCCAATTTGCTCAGACACCGGTGCGTTCAGAAGCTTCCCGTTTCAGAGTTGTTTTTTATAATGTTGAAAATCTGTTTGATATCTATGACGATTCCCTGACGCTTGATGATGAATTTACTCCTGAAGAAATAAGACATTGGGATAATAGAAAATTTTACAAAAAAATAAATAATATTTATCGGGTTATTTTAAATGTTGGGGAGTGGGAACCACCCGCAATTGTAGGATTGTGTGATATTGAAAACCGGTTTGTTTTGAATAAACTGGTGTATGATACTCCATTAAATAAATTTGAGTACAAGATTATTCACGAAGAGTCACCGGATAAACGAGGAATAGATGTAGCAATGCTTTATCGCCCTGATTTATTTACTCCCCTGTTTTATAAAAATATCAAAATACAATTTCCTTTTGATACTGCTTCACGTACGCGTGATATTCTTTATGTGAAAGGGTTGGTATATGGTACAGACACTATCCATTTTTTTGTTAACCACTGGCCTTCAAAGTATGGTGGCTTAATGGCGACTAAGCCCAAAAGGGCATTCGTGGCTTCCGTATTGAAATCGCAGGTTGACTCATTATTTAATATGTCTGATTCTGTAAAAGTATTCATTATGGGAGATTTTAATGATGAACCTTACGATGAAAGCGTTGCAAAACATTTGAATGCAAAGCCTGATACAAGCGGATTTAAGCCAAATGAGCTTGTTAATCTTATGGCAGGAATTTACAAAAAACAGAAGATCGGAACGCTCAAATATCAGGGGCAGTGGAATATTCTGGATCAATTTATTGTTTCAGGATCATTATTGAATAATAGTAGTGGTATAGCTATTTCATCTGAAGGACCTCAGATTTTTCATCCACGTTATTTGCTGGAAGATGATGATAAATATACTGGAAAAAAACCTTTCAGAACATATACGGGAATGAAATACAATGGAGGTTTCAGCGATCATTTTCCGGTTTATGTTGATTTGGAGATTATTACTCCGGCCAGCAAATAATAGTAGAACTGTTATTTGTAAACTGTTTTACTTCTAAAATATACTAAAATTCAGCTAGATATTTCAGTATTATACTTTTTTCCAGGATAAATAATTATTTTTCATATATTTGCACAATATTTTTCATAAAGCCCAAATTAGATGTTGTATGTAGTAATCTTTCTGCTAATTAATTATATTGTTGTTATTATTTATAAAGTCAACAAAACCAACAAAATACGACGTAAGCTTAAAGTTGGAGATATTTGCAAGGTATATATTGGCGAGAGTAAATTCTGGGGATCGGTT
>JAOZOC010000781.1 GCA_029933495.1 Bacteroidales bacterium | reverse complement strand
GCTCCAGATACGTTCTTACGTATCCTTTAAGCCATTCAAACCTCTGATCATCACTTAACGATTCATCTACAAGTGCCGGATAACCACCGTTTACCAAATAATACTCAAATACCTTAAGCTTTTTTGCATAATCGGGATATAACTCAAATGAAGGCAACAATTCGGGAAGTTTCAAATTATTTAAAAAATACTGGTAAAATGAGATATTCGGTTTCTCGTCCCAGGAGCCTGTAAGCATCTCAGGTAATGTCAGTGGTAAGACCTCCTCTATCACACATCTTCCCGCCAGACTTTCTTTAACTTTACTCAATAAAAGCAACTGACTCGAACCCAATAAAACATAACGGACATCTTCATACTGGTCGTAAACCGATTTTATACTTTCAATTAATACCGGTTCTTTTTGAATTTCATCAAGAATGGCTTCCGGGTAATGCTCTTTCCACTGTCCGGCAGTGAACTTTTTGTAATGTATCCTCAACACGGGATCTTCAATTGACAGATAAGAATATTCCGGAAAGCAATGCCTTGCAAGTGTTGTCTTACCTGTTTGACGTGCCCCTGTTAAGACAATAATCCTTGAGAATGGTTTATTGTTCTTACTAAATATTGTATCTTTTAAAAATCTTGACTTCATAACTTAGCGTAATATTTGGAATATAATGCACAAATATACGCCATTTCTTGGAATTAAAATTCAAGTTTGAAAAAAAATTAAACATTAAACGTTATCGTGAGCAAGTGGATTGGTTTGCGCAGTGGTGCGACGCGATCTGTTTATTATGGAACATAAATTTCTTGACATCTTCTGCCTGCAGAAACCTGCAAGGTTCTTCCGGGCGCTCAGCCTTTTGCGCAAACCTTACAGGTTGCCAGACCTCCCTACCCAACCTTTCAGGTTTGCAACTCCACAGGTTTTCCTTTTTAAAGAATAACTGCATTAATTTTGCCACTAAGACACTAATGCACAAAATTTCACAAAGAATAAATTGCCTTTGCAGTCATCAGGTGACTTTCCTGCGCTACAGCATGTGCTCAGTCACCAGATGACATTCCATCCCTTAGTTCTTTATCCGACTAAAAGACTGAAAGACTCAGGCATCGTTTCCATTTCATCATTATCCTCAAAATATAATTCTACAGCCTCTCTCAAATTGTCAATAGCCTCCTGCACAGTATTACCAAAGCTTGAAATATCAACATTTAAGCATTGTGATACATAATAATCTCCTTCTTTATATATGATGTATTTAAAAGATTTCATATTTAATAAAAGTATGTAATACTTTACAAGAGTACTTATTTATTCAATTTTAAGCAAATTTAAAATTCTCTATAGTTTAGACCTGCGTGCATTTTTCCACTATTCAGATTGTTATCAGAACTATGTCACTAAGGTTCACTAAATTACTTTAGTACCCGAATAGCCTGCGCTTCAGTCATCAGG
>JAOZOC010000780.1 GCA_029933495.1 Bacteroidales bacterium | reverse complement strand
AAAAAAACTGGGGGAGCTTTTTTATTAAATTGGGTATATTTTTAACAGCTTAGTCTCAACCGTACTTTCTTGCACCGACTCTGCGGATTTTTGGGATATCTTATTTATGTATTATCAACAAGGGGATTTCCCCGGATGATGAGATTTTATTAGTTACGCTATTGCTGAAGAGCTTTCCAATAAGACTTGCACGTTCGTCGATGAAAGCAAGCAAGCCAGCATTGTTTTGTCTTGCAAATCCGATAATCCCTTTAGCAATGTCATTATTCTTTTCATAGTGGTATGAGTGTTTAACTCCTGGTAATAATTCCGATAACTTCTCTTCAAAATACGCCACAGGTGGTTTCTCATCTTTATAAATATTCAAAACACAAAGTTCAGAGCCAAGGCTCTTAATAATTTCAGCTAGCATCCTTAATTGCTTTTCCGATTTGCACTCCGAAATTTGTGTTGCAAGAACAACCTTCTCCGGAAATTCAAAGGTAGCATTTTCAGGAATCACTAAAACAGGGTATTGCGATAATCTTACAAGACGGTCAAGGTCGCTCTCCATCAGGAGCTCTTTGAATGGATTTGCTCCTTTAGTTCCCATAACAATTAAATCAATGGGTTGCTCAAAATTAAGTTTCTCCACAACATCAACAAGATCGCCTTGATGCGATTGTAACTCGATTTTTAAATCTTTTGTACCGGGTATTTTCTTGATATATTCATATTCCAATTGAAGGTCTTGTCTTGAAAAGCGGGCAAGCACTTCTTCATAATTTAGCATTTGTGCCTGCCCTGTTTTAGGAATAGAATATGTGTTTAGCAATTTGAATGAGAATTCCTCATCCATATTGTTTGTATAAACTTTTAAGAATCCGGTTATTGCCTTCCGTGATGTTTCCGAAAAATTTGTAAGTAAAACGACTGATTTCATATTCCAAAGGTTTAAGTTGATTTGAAAGGCATAAAGGTAAGAAAAAAAATTGAAATATGCAAGTTGAATTGTAAAATGGTGAATTAGTAGAATAGTGTTTTGGTGAGTTTATGCTGTAAGGTTTAGAATATACCTGATATTTTGAAAAAAAGTTGTAATTTAGCAAGCATGTAAAAACCGTTAGTAGGATGAATACGAACCCCCAAATTTATATCTTATTGAATTATAAATGGTTACATTATCAGTAATAGTGCCCAAAGTAGAAATATGCAGCATTGAATGGTGGTTATACGAAAAAAGCAATGGTAGTTATATACATAGTTAAATCTTATCCAAGAAAACAAGATGTTATTAAAGATAATAGAACTATATATCAAAATAGAGACAATGGAATAATAAACTGCACAGATTATAATAGTGGGTTATAACCTGCTTAAGTTATAGATAATAATGATTTTTGAGATAGTAATTTGAGCTAAGTTCTAATTATAACAGCATTAATTTTAAACAGTTCAAATAAGTGATAA
>JAOZOC010000236.1 GCA_029933495.1 Bacteroidales bacterium | reverse complement strand
AAATTATGATAAACAATGGTCTTTGAAAAAAACCGGATTGCCCTATGCACAAAGATTTTTTTTCTTTTTGATTTCAGTGGCAATATTTTAAGAACTGGAATTACAATTACAGCAAATATCAGGGTGGAAAACACAAAATATAGCAAAGAAGATATTGAAAACACAAAGTTCAATAATGTAACAGGCAGTGCCCGTTTTTTTCCTTTATATCTCGTAAGAAAATTAAACAGTAAAGGCAATACCGTGAAAGAGATAAGAATGGTTGATGATATACCTATTACTGAAACTAATGCAATAGATTTTAAAGCAGGATGTTTTGCAAAAATAAGTACTCCTGTACCGACTATTGTAGTTATTCCGGAAAGTAAAATTGATGTTTTAAATGATAAAATATTGTCTTTGTTAAACTGCAATTTCTGCAATAATCCTTTTGTTATAAAAATACTGTAATCAACACCAAGCCCAAAAATAAAAGTTGAAATTATAATGTTGAAAATGTTAAATTGGATACCGAAAAGTCCCATTATTCCAACAGTCCATATCCAGCTTAAAACAATGGGGACAAAACTTATAAAAGCCAGTTCAATCCTGCCAAAAGATAACAGCAAAATCAAAAAAACAATTAAAGATGATAAAAGTATCAAAGTATAAAATTGTGACTTAACGATTGAGAAGAGTTTTTCAGTAAATCCCTGCCTGTCGAAAAGAAAAATATTGTCTGACTGTTTTATACTGTTTCTTATGGCCTGTTTATTTGACCTATCTGCTTTAATCAAGGTGATAGCAGCAGAAAAATCCTGATTATCAATCAGGTAATCACTAAAATAAAGGTTTTTTATTCCTTCGAACTTATCAAGCGAAACAGGTTTAAAATCTTTATTCAACAAATCAAAAAACTCTTTAAATGCATCATCTTTAAACCTAAAAGATCCACCCTTAACAATAATCGAAGATATCAGCTTTTCCTTTCTTTCTTCCCAGAAACTATTCCACCGCCCTATTTTCTCCTTTTGAACATCAGGGGTCATAAGTATAGAGCTGGCAGAGAAATACTCATTAATGATGCCGGCTTTTTTCAGGCTATCCAACCGGGAGGTTACTTCTTCGGAATAATACAAAGCATCTTCAAGATTCTTTCCGGATGCAACCAGATAGAGTGAGGATTTCGCAAAAGCCGTTTTATTATTCAGAAAATCTTCAGCTTTGGCTAACTTAACAGACATATAATTCATATCCATCAAATTCTCATTAAAAGTGGTTCTTTTTCCGGTAAAATAAAATACAATTGTTAACACAAAAATTGCAAGGATCAAATACCTCTTGTTCTCAAAGTTTATTAACGCAATTCTGTCAGGAAAGGCCGGTTTAGAAATATTCCGTTTCGATTTTTTCAATATTCTGAATATCAACGGAAGAATAATCAGAGTGGCAAAAGCTATAGAAATTACACTTACGGAAGTAAAAAACCCCAAATCATTAAAAACATCAGACTTAATTACAAAAAGGCATAAAAAAGCAGAGGCGGTTGTAATGCTGCTCATCATAATGGGAACGGTTATATCTTTCAACAAATCACCAACCGAATTTGACTGTTTTGAATGTGTAAAGAAATGGAGAGAATAGTCAATACCAATACCCAGCAGTACGGAACCAACACCCATTGATATTGCAGATACTTCCCCTTTAATAAAATAAATTAAAATCAAAGAGATCCCTGCTCCGACAATAACCGGAATAAAAAGCAGAAAGGGCAAAATGTAGTTTCTGAAATAGAGGCTTAAAAACAGAAATATAAACAACAACGTGATACTTACCGTGAGCATAATATCCTTCTTAATCCTCTCTGCATTGGCAGCTGCAACTACAGGAGCACCATAATAATTAACTGTAACAGAATCGTCGCTACCTGAATTAATAAGGTGGTTCAAACCCTCTACCAGCTCTTCAGTCGCCCGCGTATCTGAAGAGTGTGAAACTGTAATGAAAACAAACAGGGTATTTTTATCTTTCGAGAATATTCTGTTGTCAACAATAGAAAAATTATCACCAACCTGAAATTGATTGAGCTTGCTCATTGCCAATGGTGTGAAGCCAAACGGGTCTTTTAAAATAAATTGCCTCATCGCTATACCGGCAGGCGATATCAAAGTATTAAAATCTTTTTGTAATGTCGATTCAATTACCGTATCGGCAATACGTCTGTTGATTTCATTATAATCGTCTTCATTCAGAAACAGCGGGAGATTATCGTAGAAGAAATCGTACAACAATAAAATATCCTCATCAGAAATCTTATACTTAATATCCTTTATTTGAGAGGTGAATTCATTCTGTACAGAGTCAACAATAATATCAGCCCTATTAATCAGCAAGCCAGTTTTGTTATCATCAGCAGTGTCGGTTGCGGAGAAAAAAATTACAATTTTATCAGCAAAAGAAGAGTTTCTTAATACAAGATTAAACTTTTCAAAATTCTTCTCTTTCGGGAATAAAGCAGAGAAATTTTCATCTGTTTTCAGATTTGAGACTGAATAATAAGTCAGGGCAATAAAAGCAGCAGCCAAAGAAAAAACCAACCATTTTCTTTTTGACAGATAGCTGTTTATGAAAATAAAAAATTGCCCCATTTATTAATCTGTTTCCGCCCAAAACGGCAGTATATTTTATTGAGGCAAAAGTACGTAAAAGATAATGAATGGATGCACTATTTGTAACCCTGCACTACCTGCTGTTTATGCAGGATTAATTCTTGTACACAATTAATTGTGTACAATTTTCTTTTTCTCTTCATCGTTGTATAGTAAAACCCCTGAAATTTGATTAACAGAATTCACTATTTATTCATTTCAAAAACAACCATTATGAAAAAACTCATTTTAATTTTATTGTTTGCGGCAGGTGTTAGTCTGAACACTTCTGCACAGGTACAAAAAGGAGCAATGCTGATTGGCGGCGCTGTAAATTTCTCTCATTCAAATAATGATGAAGATATTGTTGGGGGTGATCAGATAACCGGAACCCGGAATTCAAAAACTAACTCTTTTTCCATTATTCCGAGTTTCGGAATTTTAATTACCAATTCACTGGAACTCGGAGTCGGTGCAGGATATAGTTTTTACAAAAGTGAATATTCATCAACTGATAATTCATATTACAGCCTTCTGGAAACGAAAGACAGAAGGTTTATTATTAATCCATATTTATCAAAGTATTTTAAGATTGCTGAAAAGTTTTATATTACAGGAACTTTTAATATGGAGGCTGGATTTGGTAAAAAACAGAGTGTGTACAATATTTCAAATCAGGAAAAAACTAAGGATTATAACGATTTTAGTTTAAATTTTAATATTACACCCGGTATAAGATACTTCATTAACAAAAACTGGGCATTAAGCGGTAATATCGGCCAGATTTATTACAACTGGTCAAAAAGTGTAGAGGATACGGATATGGAAGATAATCCTAAGGAAAGTAGCAGTAATTTTGGTGTCAGTATGGAGTTGAACACATTTATTGTTGGGATTCAGTACTATCTGCACAATTAATTCTTTTTCCGGAATATCGTGAGAAGTAACCAGGATAAAAAACCGGAAAAGAGAGACATTATTATTGCAAACACAATGCTACCCACTACATAAACCTTTAATAACGATTTTATTACCTCAAAGGTAATCTCTGAATGGAAATTCAGTCCTGTATTAACATCCAAAACAAGTTCACCTGTTTTAACCGAGACAAACAAAATAAAAGGAATCAATGGTGGCAAACTGATATTTGCACTAATAATAACAATGGTTTTATTCAGTTTAAATAAATAGGCTAAAAAAATTGCAGAAACAAGCTGATAACCCCATATCGGAATGATTCCCATAAATATACCAAAGGCTACCGACAGAGCAAGGTTTAGATTTGAATAGCGGGGGTTATTTATTTGTTCATAAAAATGCTGCTTAACTGATTTACTGAAAGCTTTTTTGGTGAAATCGCGCGGCTTGATATACAAAAAGGTGAAAATAACAAACAGAGTATTCAAAATACTGATCCTTGTAAAATCAGCGAAAGGACGAAAGTGTGAGATTCTCTCCTCTTTGGGTGCGTAGTAAACCTTTATGGGTACATAGGTTACTTTTACACCTTTCCAGGCCAGCCTGACAATAACCTCAATCTCAAACTCATATTTCTTTGTAAACCATTTAGAATCCTTAATCCTGTCCAAAGGATAAAGTCTGAAACCCGACTGTGTATCAGGGTGGTTAATTCCGGTTTCAACCCGAAACCAGAAGTTTGAAAATTTGTGTCCGAAGCTGCTTTTTCCGGGTACTCCGTCCTGGGTCATATTTCGGGCACCGATAATAACAGCATCCTTTTCTTCCTTCAGTTTGTCAATAAACAAAGGTATATCCTCGGCAAAATGCTGCCCGTCAGCATCAATGGTTATTGCATATTTATATCCTTTTTCAATTGCGTATTCAAAACCTTTCCTTAAAGCAAACCCTTTCCCGACATTCTTTTCATAAGTGATGACATCAATATACGAGAGTTCTGAAAGTATTTCGAGGGTATCATCGGTTGAGCCGTCGTTTACAGCAATAATATTGTTGGAATATTGAGAAACGTCCTCAATGACTTTTTTCAAAGTCGTTGCATTATTATAAGTTGGAATAATAATGCAAATCTTCAGCTTCTCAATACTTTCATTAATCCGGCTCATTAAATTCTTCTGTTAAACTGCTTTCAAAAATATAGAAAAAAGTGCAAAGGTAGAAAAAGGATGATATTATGGTAATAGCCAATTACAAAGAAAAAATCCCGTAGGGATGTCATATTATAGGCTGGGACGTTAGTTTGTTTGAAAAGCCGTTTCCCGTCTATTTCCCTTCAACAATAATAACAATTTCCCCTTTGGGTTTTTTCTCTGAAAAATGCGTTATCAGTTCCGCCAAAGTTCCACGTACGGTCTCTTCATAAATCTTGGTTAACTCTCTTGATACTGAGGCTTTTCTCTCTTCTCCAAAATACCCGGCAAACTGCTGCAATGTCTTCACTAATCTGAAAGGTGATTCATAAAAGACCATTGTATAAGATTGCTCTTTAAGGCTTTCAAGTTTTGATTTTCGTCCTTTTTTATGAGGCAAAAATCCTTCAAACACAAACCTGTCGCAGGGTAAACCCGAATTAACCAGTGCAGGGACAAAAGCTGTTGCTCCGGGCAGGGTTTCGACATCAATATTATTTTTTATACACTCCCTGACAAGTAGAAATCCCGGATCGGAAATTCCCGGAGTACCGGCATCGGTAACGAGGGCAATATTTTCACCGGCCAACAGTCTGTTTACAAAGCCGGAGATTGTTTTGTGTTCATTAAACTGATGATGTGACTTCATCGGGGTGTTAATTTCATAATGCTTTAAAAGAAAGCCGGTGGTTCTCGTATCCTCGGCAAGAATAAGGTCAACTTCCTTCAGTATCCGGATTGCCCTGAGGGTTATATCCTCCAGATTTCCAATTGGTGTGGGTATGAGATATAGCTTTGACATAATTTTTTCTTTTTGTAATTGTTTTGTCTTTAATCCAAGGGCTAAAGCCCATGGCTACTGACATCTAACCCCTCCGGGGCTTTTATTCATTATTTTGCTTGTGCATTGTAGCTTTGTTGATCACCGTTATAATCTACTGCCAGCAGAAAATAATCGCACCTCTTTCCCCCGCTAGGCGCTTGCGCT
>JAOZOC010000235.1 GCA_029933495.1 Bacteroidales bacterium | reverse complement strand
TTGGTATTTAATTATTTGAATTTTAGATTTGTTTTGGGTTTTGAGCTTTGGATTTTGAATTTTTTACCTTTGCGAAGGCTTGCGCTAAAATCCGGAACATAAAATCTATTTACTATGAAAGGTTAGCATTTAACGTTCGGCAGTCCAAGCTAAAAACAGATTGCCACGATGCTCTGGCACACAAGCCACCCTGACTGCATCTTGCAATGACGATAGTGTGCTGTTGTTTAGGGTGTTGCCATCATTGCGGAGTGTCTAAAGGCTGATATGTGAAATGGAATGCTGTGGCAATCCATAAAAAAATCCCGACTTAAAAAGCCGGGATCTTAATGTAGTTGCAATAATTTTTACTGAACAATTTTTTGAAATTCAGGATTGTCGAAATATTTTACAAACTCCCTGTCTTCGGCTGCCTTGCCTTTGCATTTGGGATGCATTTCAAGAGTTTTTCCGAGATATTCATAAACCATTTTGTCGTTTCCGGTCCTTGCTCCGTAAACGGCAAGCATATAATAAGTTTTAGGATTCTCAGGTGAGCATTTAAGATTTTTCAATGCCTCGTTCATATTTCCTGCTAAAACCTGAGCCAGTGCAACATTGTGTCTGCAACTGATACCCTTGAAATATGTCAGCGCTTTCTGATATTCACCCTTCTGAATCATCACAATACCAAGGTTGTAATTTTCATTTTCACCGTGCATCTTAGCATCTGTAAAAAACTTTTCAGCTTTAGACCAGTCATCTCTGTGGCAAGCTACAACACCCAGGTTGTTTTCAATCATTCCGTTATTAGATGAGAGTTTCTGAGCCTGTACGAGGATATTATCGGCTTCATCGATATTGTCAAGATTTATCGCTTCAGCAGCAGCGTTGTTATATGTTTTCCAGTCTCTGTGCCTGTGTGTAAAAGCCTCTTTGTAGATATTGAATTTGGCCTGATGATCTTCGGTCAGTGTAGCAGAGTGTAGCAATTCGGGATAAGTCAGTGAGTCGGGGCTTGTAACTGCAAGTCTCGCTATTTCTTCATCCGTACGTTTTGGCTCAAAGAAATTAACAATTATCTCTGCACGACGAAGAGGAGGAAGAATCTCATCTTCAATTTCGCTGTAAATCTGTGTCATATTCCTAATCTCCTGCTCACGTTTTGATGCATCGGTTTGGGAGTTTACAACATTCAATATCATTGATTTATCCTTGATGTTTGAAGACCTTACACCATTCATAAAACCATCCCAGTCTTCACCGTTACCCTTTGAATTATATGCAACATCTTTATCAACTTCCTCCGGATCAACTCCTTGAACATCAGCTCTGTTTATGCCTGTTTTACTGATTTTCTTTTCAATATACTTTTGTGCTGTCTCAGCTCTTCTGTCGGACAGATCGTCGTTGAAGTCAATCTCACCTTCGGGTGATGCCCAGGCACTGATGTTAATATCTTTGATAGCCCAACCCTTATCCAGGAATGTATCCAGACTGTCAATATCAGATTTTGCACTTTCAGATTTATTAAGTTTGCAATTGAAGTTCAGGTTAGCCATATTTACTTTAAAGAAAACGGTAGCTTTTTTAGGAATTATTGTCACCTTCTCATATCCGGAAGGAGCATAACTCAGATCCTCATCGTGAATAATCTTTTTGTAAGTTGTGATTATTCCGTCAGCCAGTTTCACTGGATCGGTTTCAATAACTTTTTTACCTTTTGTGATTGAAGCTTTAACCCATAGTTCGGAAGCTCTCATATCATCATTATAATCAAACTCTTCACTATATGTAAATGAACCGCCTGTTTTTGAATTTATGACAGTACCTTCACCTTCGGTTTTCTCTCCTCTAAGGACAAATTTTTTCAATTCCTGAGTTTTGCCATCATATTGAATGTAGGGATGAAACTCAACAACAGCTTTTTTATGGAATGATTTTTCAGGAATTGTTCCATTTACAGTAAAAGCTACTTTGCCTCCTTTGGCCTCAAGTACCTCCGGGTTCACAGAATAACTGTCCGGTAATTTTGTTGAAACACAACTATTTATCAGCATCATTACTGACGCAATTAGCACTAAATTAATAAGATAAATTCTTTTTTTCATAATATAATTTTATGTTTAACACATTTGTTTCTTAATCGCAACAAATATATGCTTATAATTACCCTAAAAATCCTATTGTTAATATCTTTTTAATAAAAAATATGTTGTAGTTTTACGACTTCATTTATCGAACATAAAAACTCCTAAAAATGACAAAAAAAACTTTCTTTTCTATTCTGTTCCTCTTTTCGGGTTATTTGCTTTTTGCGAATCCTCAAATAAGTGAACTTATTAAAAATTCCGGTGGGTCTGAGGATTATCCCGGTAAGCATAAACTAACAATTTTTGATAGTACAAATGTTGAAATGCAGGAATCGGGACTTAGTTATGTGAATATTCATCAACTTTTTAAGATTCTTGATAAAAAGGGAGCTAAATCAAATGCCGTTATTAAATTCGGTTATGACCCGTTGTCGGCTTATGTTGAGATCAGGGGTGTGACAATATACCGTAAATCGGGTGAAATAGTGCAGCTCGACACCGCTGATGTCTTTGATTATCCGGCTCCTGCACGAGCTATCTATTGGGGTGCACGCGAAAAAATGATTGAAGTGGGCAGGCTTTATCCCGGGGATGCAGTTGAGGTTTTTCTTTTTAGAAAAGGATTTACCTATGCACTTCTTGCTGATGGTGACGGAGATGATGATAAATATATTCCCCCAATGAAAGGACATTTCTATGATATTGTACATTTCTGGAGCAGCGAACCTGTTATTGAAAAGGTTTATCGTGTTGAGATTCCCATAGGCAAGCTGTTGCAATATAAGGTCTATAACGGGGATGTGAGATCATCGGCAGAGTTAAATGGTGATAAATGGGTTTACACCTTTACAAAAGAAAATTTCACACAACCCGACCGCGAACCGAATATGGTTTCATCTTCAGATGAGTTTCCAAAACTTTTGTTATCCACAAGTCCTGACTGGGAAGCTAAGTCGTTATGGTTTTATAAAGTGAATGAGGATTTCGGCAGTTTTGAATCTACTCCTGACATTGATGCTAAAGTTAATGATATTCTGAAAGATGCAAAAAGCGAGCAGGACTCCATAGCACTTCTTACACACTGGGTAGCTGACAATATTCGGTATTCGGGCATCTCAATGGGGAAAGGTGAAGGATATACATTGCATACTGGTGAAATGAACTTTACTGACCGTTGCGGAGTTTGTAAAGACAAAGCAGGGCTTCTGATAACAATGTTAAGGGCTGCAGGGTTTGAATCGTATGCAGCAATGACAATGGCAGGCTCTCGCATTGATCGTATTCCTGCCGACCAATTTAATCACAGCATTACTATTGTGAAGCA
Organism: Bacteroidales bacterium; assembly: GCA_029933495.1. Classification (GTDB taxonomy): domain Bacteria; phylum Bacteroidota; class Bacteroidia; order Bacteroidales; family JAADJA01; genus JAADJA01. The sequence goes on along the minus strand of JAOZOC010000235.1, from coordinate 2,333 downwards.
CCGAAATGGGAAATATGAAATTTTGGATCCAACCTGGGTTCCTTTTGTTAGAGAGCTTTGGTCGAGTCTGGAACAACAACAAAATTATCTGATGGGTGTTCCCGAAGGAGCCGACCTGATGATAACGCCCATCTCTCCTCCTGAAAATCATTACTTCTATCTTACAGGAAAATCAAAACTTAATAAAGACGGTTCTCTTGAAGGCGAATTTACTATTGATGCAGAAGGGCAGGAGGATGCTTCAATAAGAAGAATGTTTACAAGTAGCTATCGTTCAAACTGGAGCAGCGCACTTGAAAAGGAGTTGATGTCGGTGTATCCGAGAGCTGAGATTGTAAGTATGGATTATGGTAATCCTATGGATTATCTTGCGGGTCCGTTGCATATTACAGTAAAATATCGTATTCCCAATTATGCTACTATAACTGATGATGAAATTGTTTTTGTTCCGTTTTCGGTTTCAGGAGTATTCAAAAGGGCAATGCCCCATCTTTATATCAGCACAGGCCTTAAAGAGAGGAAATACCAGTTTCGTGATCGCTGTTCAAGACTTGTTAAGCTAAATGAGACAGTGGAGTTGCCATCAGAGGTGAAGGTGGAATTTATTCCCGACATACAAATGACGAGTGGCGATGGAGCATCTTTCAAAGGCGGATATCAGATTGAAGGCAACACGGTTAAAGTTTCTGAAATATTGAAATTCAGGAAACGAATATATGATCCTGAAGACTGGGGCTCATTCCGTGAAGCTGTTTTGATGCAAAAGAAGATAATGGATGAACCTGTGGTATTATCTATTTCTAAAAATGCAAATGGGAAAAGTCGATAGCTAGATTGAGTATCAACTACAATAATAATTCATCCAAAAATAATAAATTAGAAGCGTAAGATTATCAAGTGATTTAAAATGGATAGCCAACTAAATATTATTATTTATAATACCGATGACGGCAAAGCAAATGTAGCTCTGTATGCCAAAGATGGTAAAGTGTGGATGAACCAAAACCAACTCGCTGAACTTTTTGACACCTCTAAGCAAAATATAGGGCAACATATAGCTAATATCTTAATTGAAAGAGAGTTAAATGCTAATTCAGTTGTAAAGAATTACTTTACAACTGCTGCTGACAGTAAAAAATACAAAGTTGCTTTTTATTCATTGGAAATGATATTGGCTGTAGGATTCAGGGTGCGAAGTAAACGTGGAACGCAGTTTAGAATTTGGGCTAATCAAAATCTTAAAGAGTTTATTGTAAAAGGTTTTGTAATGGATGATGAACGCTTGAAAAATCCTGACGGCAGACCGGATTATTTTGATGAATTACTGGCTCGTATCCGTGATATTAGAGCTTCTGAAAAGCGATTTTACCAAAAAATAAGGGATTTATTCGCTTTGAGTAGCGATTATGATAAAACAGACAAAGCAACTCAGATGTTCTTTGCAGAGGTGCAGAATAAATTGCTTTATGCCGTTACCGGTAAAACCGCAGCAGAAATCATAGTATCACGCGCCAATTCCGAAAAACCCAATATGAATCTTACCTCATGGAAAGGCAAAATTGTTAGAAAACAAGACATTTTTATATCAAAAAATTATCTTAACGAAGATGAATTGGATACTCTTAACCGCCTTGTGACAATCTTTCTGGAAAGCGCTGAACTGCAAGCCAAAAGTCGTAGAGATATTACAATAAAATTTTGGAAAGAAAATGCAGATAGGATTCTTGATTTTCATGGCAAAATAGTTTTGCAAGGGAAAGGTAGTATCAGCAGCTCCTTAATGGAACAAAAAGTTCATGAAATTTATGATCAGTTTAACGAAAAACGAAAAAAATATGATGCTCAGCTTGCAGATTTGCAGGACGAGCAGGAATTAAAACGACTTGAAGAATTGGAAAATAAACTAAAACAAAAATAATCTTATGAAAACACTATTAAGCATAATTTTTACAATTGTAATTTTGGCTACTTTTGGTCAGAAAGGTCCGAAGTCGGATGCCGTATTTGAAAAGATAGTTAAAGAATATACCATGAATGATGACGGCAGCCTTGATTATCATTATTATAAAAAGCTCAAACTGCTCACACACTTTTCTTTTAACCGGCTTTATGGGGAGACATTTATTGTTTTTAACCCCAATCATCAGCAGATAAAAATCAGTACAAGCCGTACAATTCAGGAAGGCGGAAAGATCATTGAAACCCCTGAAAATGCTTTTAATGAAGTTTTACCCCGTGCTGCAGCAAGTGCTCCATATTACAACCAATTGCGTGAGATGGTAGTAACACATACAGGCCTTGAGGTAAACGCAACAATTGAGCTTGATTATACT
>JAOZOC010000234.1:3687-5736 GCA_029933495.1 Bacteroidales bacterium | reverse complement strand
ATAATTTTACAAAGGAATATATAAAATATTACAAAAACCCCCCTATAAACCACCGTTTTTATTTTCGGTGGTTTATAGGGGGGTGAACTACTAACAGGTTATAAGCCTTATGCTTACAACTTGTTCTTAATTATTGCTTTTCTTTTTTACTCTCGGATGAAAGCTCAAAATAGCATCCCGGAGATATTCCCTGTCGAGGTGTGTGTAAATTTCTGTTGTGGTTATAGATTCATGTCCCAGCATCTCCTGTACGGCGCGCAGGTCGGCGCCTCCTTCTATCAGGTGGGTAGCAAATGAGTGACGAAAAGTATGTGGGCTGATGGTTTTCTTTAATCCTATGTGTTCTGCCAACTCTTTAATAATCAGGAAAACCATTACTCTCGAAAGTCGGCCACCACGCCGGTTCAGAAACAGAATATCTGTAAATTCCTTTTTGATATTCTGCCGGCTTCTAACACTCTCCAAATAAATGTTAATGTTTTTCAAGGCTACATTTCCGATAGGAACAAGACGTTCTTTATCTCCTTTTCCGGTAACTTTTATAAAACCATCCTTGAAGTAAATATTTGAAATTTTGAGATTTATTAGTTCTGATACCCTCAGACCACAACCATACAGAGTTTCAAGCATAGTCTTGTTTCTGGTGCTTTCGGGTTTACTCAGGTCGATAGCATCAATTAGATTATTAATTTCTTCAACACTAAGCGTATCCGGTAATTTTCGTCCGGTTTTTGGTGCTTCAAGAAGTTCGGCCGGACTTTGTTTGATCGCATCCTCAAGCAACATATATTTGAAGAATGCCTTTAAACCCGAGATTATTCTTGCCTGAGATGTCGCTGCAAGTCCCAGTTTGTTAATCCATTGTATGAAAGCCTGCAAGTCACTTAATTTAACTTTTTCGGGAGGGATAATATTTTCATTAAGCTCAAAAAACTGTAAAAGCTTATTAATATCGTGCAGATAAGCACTAATCGAATTATTCGATAATGACTTTTCTAGTTTTAGATAGGCCTTAAATCCCTTTATGTAATTTTCCCAGGTCATTTTACGGCTATAAAGATAAGTGTTTTGGAACTATATTGCATTTTGTAATTTAAAATTTTGCGATTAAAAATGATTGAAGGATTGAATAATAGGTTTTAAATGCAACTAAAGAAAGCAGATTGTTGTCTTTATTTTAAGCCCAATGCAGTCAAACTGTTACAATGTTTTGTTTTTAATATTTAATTTCTCTGTTATGAAGACTTTTTCTGCTTTTATTATGTTAATAGCATTTTACTTAGCTTTCTTTTTAAATGGTTTATTCGCTCAGATAGTAATAAATGAATATTCAGCGTCTAATTTATCCGATTATCAGGATAACTACGAAAAATATGAAGACTGGATTGAACTGTATAACCCGAGTAGTTCACAGGTTGACCTTGGAGGATACTATCTTAGTGATAAAGAAGATAATCCGACAAAGTGGCAAATACCTGAAGGTGTTACTATTCCGGCTACCAGCTTTCTGATTTTCTGGGCCTCAGGGCGTGATGAAGTTTCCGGAGGGCACTACCACACAAATTTTAAACTGAAACAGACAAAAGATATTCCGGAATATGTTGTTCTGACAGACCCTGACGGGACAATACTTGACGTTCACCAATTGGAGATTACTCAAAACGGGCATTCACGTGGAAGAACCACAGATGGAAGTATGCAATGGAACATTTTTAATGAACCTACTGCCGGTAGTTCCAACAATTCATCTATAGCCTATTCCGGTTACACGGCAAAACCCTCAATGAGTGAAGTTGCCGGTTTTTATTCAGGGCCAATAGCAGTTGAAATAATTAATAATCAAACAAATTCCGTTTTAAGATATACAACGGACGGTTCCGACCCTGACCAGAATTCTCCTATCTATTCTGATCCCGTTGATGTATCTTCAACAACAATAATCAAAGTATGTTCATATAGTAATGATTCGGAAATTTTACCCGGTTTGATTGAGTTTAATACTTACTTTATTGAAGTTTCTCACACCCTGACAGTTATGTCGCTTGCTGC
>JAOZOC010000234.1:0-3587 GCA_029933495.1 Bacteroidales bacterium | reverse complement strand
CATCTTGATATGCGACGGGGAGAAAAGGGAGTGGTTTATGTAAACGGAAATTATTGGGGAGTTTATGGTTATCGAGAGAAAGTAAGCGATCACGACTATACAAAATATTACTATGGTCAGGGAAAGTATGACATCTATTATTTTATGCTGTGGGGAGGAACATGGGCAGAATATGGAGGTCAGGCAGCCTGGGACGACTGGAATGAGATACACGATTTTATGAAATACAATGATATGAGCAATCAGGATAACTTTGAATATGTGAAGTCAAGATATGACTATAAAAGTCTCGTGGACTATATTCTTGTAAACTCCTATGTTGTTTGCTCAGATTGGATCAACTGGAATGTTGCCTGGTGGAGGGGGTTAGACCCTGAAGGAGGTCATCAGAAATGGGGTTATTGTTTGTGGGATGAGGATGCCACTTTCAATCATTACATCAATTATACCGGCGTTCCCGGTACAACGCCCTATGTTGAACCCTGCTATCCCGAAGGACTTAATAATGACCCGGGTGAACATATTTTGGTGCTTAATAAATTGAGGGAGAATCCAGAATTTGACCAGTATTACATCACACGATACATTGACCTGTACAACTCATATTTCAGGCCAGAGTATATGATCAGTTACCTTGACAGCATTGAAGCCGGAATGCTACCCGAAATGCCTGGTCATATTGCACGCTGGGGAGGATCAATGACTCAGTGGCAGAATAATGTTCAGAAAATAAGGAATTTTGTAACTGCGAGGCATGGTTATCTTCCTTCAGGTCTTGCCGATTGCTATGATTTAACAGGGCCTTACGAGCTGACAATTAATGCAGTGCCTGATTCTGTCGGGACGATTCAGCTAAATTCACTGGTACATAGTAGCTTTCCGTGGGGTGGATATTATTTTGGCGGTATAGATACAAAACTTAAAGCCGAATCAACAAATCCTAACTGGGAATTTGACCATTGGGTAATAAATAACAATACGATTACACCCAGCGATACTGTTAATGATATAATAGTTAATTTAACATCAGGAGACAATATCGTGGCTTATTTCGTTGAAAAAGTGTTTAATGATTCTTTGGTAATTAATGAGATTAATTATAACTCTGCCGATGATTTTGATACAGAGGACTGGGTAGAGTTCTATAATCCGCAGGATCATGAAGTTAATATTGCAGGATGGATGTTTAAGGATGAGGTTGATGAACATATTTTTGAATTTCCTGAAGGTACTGTAATGCCGGCTAAAGATTACCTTGTATTATGCAAGGACACATCAATGTTTACTGCTCTTTTTCCTGATGTTGTGGGTTTAATTGGAAATTTTGATTTTGGTTTGAGCGGAGGAGGAGAGCTTATCAGACTATATAATGCCGATGGAATTCTGATTGATTTTGTGGAATATGACGATGATGATCCCTGGCCTACAGAACCTGATGGTAACGGACCTACACTTGAACTGATAAATCCTAATTTTGATAATGCTTTACCCGAAAGTTGGGTCGCTTCTCCTGACCATGGCACTCCGGGCGAAATAAACAGCATAACTACAAGTATCATCAGACAAAAGGAGATTGCTTCTCTTTCTGTTAATATTTACCCGAATCCTATGGAAACCGATGGTGTAATTGAAATCGTAGGGGATTATGAGTTTTTTGATGGTACAATAGCCATTTATAATATGTTTGGAAAAGAGGTCAGAAGGTATAAAAACATTTATTCAAAACGAGTAGTATTCAAACGTGATGACCTTACATCAGGAATGTATCTGGTAAGGTTTTATGAAAAGGAGAGTGGTGTTGTTATTAGCAGGAAGTTGATTGTTGAATAAAGCAGCTTCACAATTCTGAATATAGAATACGAAGATATAACTGTGTTTAATAGGGTATATCAAATAAGCTTAATAATCAGTATAATAGTTGTTTTATTTATGGATGTTAGATTTCACCTCACCCTAACCCTCTCCTCAAGGAGAGGGAAGAAGCTGGTGCATAAGCCTTTCCTCTCCCATTGGGAGAGGACTAAGGTGAGGGGTGCAATATATTTATTTAATCACTACTGTCAGTTTCCTTAAATGTCACAGGGTGTAGACAAATTGCACATCTGTTGCCATAGGCAACACATATTATTGCCGGAGATGTAAGTCTCCGGTAATCTGTAATATAATATAAGTTCCGTAGGAACGGCATATCTTTCATATATCGTTCCTATGGAACTCTGTCTGCTTGCTACAACTCTGTAATATAACATCCCTACAGGATTTGCCTTCTTAATAGAACACATCAATTCATTGACCAAATTCAGGTATTGCAATTTATCGTACACCCGATTACTTCGCTTATAAGGGATTATTTTCGTTATTCCTGACACAGAACTAATAAACCAAAGGTAATAATCTCCATGATTTTTTGGAATATACGGCATATTCTTCAAAAAATTTATGAAGCAGGTTTTCTTCAAACAGCATTTTAATCACAAGATTAATGATGAAAATACTGAAGATAACGGTATTGAAAGTTGAAATATTAGAAAATATCATCGGTGTTATTGTCAGTAAAAGAGAAAGATACATCGGGTGACGGATGATTTTGTAAGGGCCTGATTGTATTAATACCGAACCTGAACGAGGAACGGGGGAAATATTCAATTTACTTTTTGCCATCTCAAGAATGGCCCATATAGCAATAAAAACCCCGAAAAACTGAATGAACATCAAAACAGGATTATCCGCAATCCATTTATTGGAGTAAAGCATTATTCCCAGAGTAATATACTGAATAATAGTAAGTAATGCCGCTTTCAGATTTTTCATATTAACAATTACCGTTTTCCTATAACTTTAACGACATATATAACCCGGCATTGCCCTGAATGTTTACGGGAGCAAAAGAAAATTTACTGTCAGGCCTTTTTTTCTTGTGAAGGAAAGGAATCAGCCAGCCAGTAAATGCTCCGGCGGCATAAGCTGCAATCGCATCGGTACGATAATGCTTTCCGGCAGCAATCCTGAAGTATCCTGTTATTGCAGGATAGGCGGCGGCAACTGTCCACATTGCAATTTTTATTCCGGTTTTCATATCAGGATGGTAATCGTTCAGCACTGTAGCAATGAAAAATGACATTGCAGCAGCAGTTGAAACGTGACCTGAATAGAATGATTCCCTGCCATCGTTACCTGTCCTGACTTCCATAGGAGCATTGGGATTATAAACAAAAGGCCTTGGCCTGTCTGTCAGGTTTTTAACCGTATAAGTAACTCCGTAGTTGATGCTCAGAACCTCCCACGACATAAGCGCCAGCCAGCCGAAATTGCTTCGGGTCGGTTTATTAGTCAGGAAAAGAATGGGAGAGGCAACAACTCCTATCAGAAACACATCACTGATGGTTGAAGCACCTGTTGACCAGTTATAAGTTGCTCCCCTGTCAAAAGGATTAACATCGTTTCTATTCAGCAATGCGAGTTCTGATGGGGTATAAGGATCGGTCGTGTTGGTCTTGTCCAGTATTAATGCTGTTGCTGTCAATCCGATTGATGTGCCGATATAAGGTATTTCGTGCTTCCAGCCGAAGGTGTACGGAGCAGGATTT
>JAOZOC010000779.1 GCA_029933495.1 Bacteroidales bacterium | reverse complement strand
AGGAACTTCTTGCCGGTATCGGGATTGATTTTGAAGTGATGCCCCTTTCGGTGGACGAAAGCTACCCTGAAAATCTCAACCGTGAAGAGATTGCACTTTACCTTTCAGAATTAAAGGCACAGGCTTTTAATTTTGAAAATGAGTTTCAAAATTCTCTGCTCATAACTGCTGACACCATTGTCTGGTTAGATGGCGAGGTTCTTCAAAAACCCAAAGATCGTGACGATGCAGTCTGGATACTGACAAAACTGTCGGGACGTGTACACGAAGTAATAACAGGAGTTACAATAAAAACAAAAGACAAAACCGGTTCATTTCATTCAACTACAAAAGTTTGGTTTAAAGAGCTGACGAAAGAGGAGATTGATTATTACATTGACAACTTCAGGCCCTTTGACAAAGCAGGCGCTTATGGTATCCAGGAGTGGATTGGGTTTATTGGTATTGAAAAAATCGAAGGTTCATATTTTAATGTTGTCGGGCTGCCGGTTCAGAGGGTTTATTCGGAACTTTTGGAGTTTGTTGTGTAATGTTGTACTTTTGAGACGTTTTTTGATAACGTAATTCTGCATATCTTCTAAAATATTTATTACTCTGATAAAGAATATCAATAAAGACAATACGTTAGGGAATAAATTATGGAGAAGTCGAAAAACCAGAGAAGAAATCAGTAGGAATTTGATAATATAATTTATATTGAAAACAAACAATAAAAACGAAAAGGTAAGGGCGCAGGATATTGCAAAGATATTAAAGGTTTCAGCCTCAACGGTATCAAGGGCGTTGAACGATCACCCGCGGATCAGCAAGGAGACCAAGGAGAGGGTGAAGCAGGTTGCTTCGCGACTGGGATATTTTACCGGAATACCTGAGTTGATGAACCCTGAAAAGGCTGAGGCTGTAGTTGTTATGGTTCCTTCTATTGACAGTAATCTATATCGTGAAGTGGTTTCCGGCATTACGGACTCTCTGAGGGAAAAAAACTTTCAAACTTTTATTGTTGATACTAAGGGTGACAGCGACAGCATACATTCCTTTTTCCGGACTTATAAAAAATATGGTATCAGTGGAATTATCCATATAATTTGCAAACGTAGTATCCCTGATGATTTCTACAGTGTTCCGGTTAAGGATACTCTGCCTGTTATCACTGTTTTTGAACCTGATACGGATACAGGGTTCGGCTCCGTATTACCCGATATGTTTCAGGGAACCCATAAAATAGTTAATTATCTGAAATCGTTAAAACTCAATAAAATAGCTTTGATCCTTGAGAATGAGGATAAACCGGAGGATTCAAATATTGTTTCGGCGTTTGAAGCTGCTATTGAGATGTCAGGATTGGACAGAATTTCTTTGTCTGTTTTTTATTATGGCAGGGAGGTTGGAAAAGGAGTAGAGAAACTATTTAACAGTGAAAAGCAACCTCAGGTCATTATAACAAAAGGGACTCTGGCAGT
>JAOZOC010000233.1 GCA_029933495.1 Bacteroidales bacterium | reverse complement strand
GGGCCACGTGCAAATCCACCGAAACCCGCTACAGCATCAGGTTTGAATGATCTGATTATTTTACCGGCATTATACAGACTTGAAATTACCTTAAACGGAAATGAAAGGTTTTTAAGTGTCAGGCTGCGTTGTAATCCACTTATCCAAAGGCCTTTGATTGGATATCCGGCAGCAGGAACCTTTTTCATCTCCATTTTATCCTTCGCACCAATGAACAGAATATCAACCTCAGCCAACCTCTCTTTAAGAGTATTAGCCACAGCCACAGCGGGGAAAATATGTCCCCCGGTTCCACCAGCGCTGATGATGACTTTATATTTCTGTTGTCCTGAGCTTTTCTGCATTTTTATTTGATTTATCTATTTCTTTGCTTACACTCAATATTATTCCTATTGAGATACTTGTGAACCAGATTGATGTTCCGCCCATACTAACAAGAGGTAATGGTTGTCCGGTGACGGGTAACAGGTTAACTGCTACACCCATGTTTATCATTGCCTGGAAAACCAGGCTGAATGCCACCCCTATTGTAAGAAATGCACCGAAATTGTTCGGAGCTTTTGTGACAATTTTCACTGCCCTGAAAAGTAAGATGAGATAAAGTAAAACCAGTAAAACTCCCCCGATTAGTCCATACTCTTCAATAATGAATGCATATATGAAATCGGAGTAGGGGTGGGGGAGGAAGTAGCGTTGTTCACTGTTACCAGGCATCTTTCCTATAATTCCGCCGGAAGCTATGGCTATTTTTGCCTGTTCAACCTGGTAGTTATCTTCACTATCACCACTTTTAAAGTTCTCAACTCTGCTAATCCAGGTTCCTACGCGCGGTAGCAAGTCAGGGTATGATTTTGCTATCATTACCATTATTAGCAGCACTACTATGCCGATTCCGATCATAGAAAAAATGTGTTTCAGGTTTATTCTGCCAATGAAAAGCAACACCAGGCTTGTAGTGAAGAGAATGGCTGCTGTTGAGAAGTTGGCAGGCAAGATCAGGAAACAGACTATTAGTATCGGAATCATAATGGGGATAAATGCCGACTTAAAATCTTTGATTTTATCTTGTCTTTTGGTCAACATTCTTGCGAGGTACATTATTAGAGTTAGTTTGGCAAGGTCGGATGTTTGAAACGTAAATCCAAAAGGCAGGGGCAATACTCTTTTTGCCTCATTCAGGTTTAGACCTACAAACAGAGTCAAAACCAGGAGAGGAACGGCTATATAAAGTGCAATCTGAAATATCCTGGAAAAATATGTGTATTTAACCAGGTGGGCGAGATACATCAACAAAAAACCAAAGAGTAAGATGAAAAGATGCTTCATCATATAATACTCTGTGTTGCCACCCTGGTATTTATAAGCCAGTGAACCTGTGGAACTATAAACTGCCAAAATCGAAAAGACCGACAGAATGATAACAACAAGCCAGATTACTTTATCGCCTTTTATTTTACTTAAGATATATTGCATTTATGTGTTTAGTTATTAAAGATTGCGAACTTCTTTTTTAAACTGATCACCTCTGTCTTCAAAATTTTCAAAAAGATCGAAACTGGCACATGCAGGCGAGAGCAAAACGATATCTTCTTTATTGCCTAAATGTAATCCGAAATGTACAGCCTCTTCCATTGATGTAGTTTCTGCAATTATTTCAACTATGTCGCTGAACGCTTCTTTAATTTTTGCGCAATCCTTTCCAAGACAAACAATAGCTTTGACCTTTTTCTTCACAAGTTCTTTTAGGATGTCATAATCATTACCTTTATCTACACCACCTGCTATCCAAACAACCGGACTGTTCATGCTTTCGAGTGCAAACCACGCAGCATTAACGTTTGTGGCTTTAGAGTCATTAATGAACTCGACTCCATGAATCCTAGCTACAAACTCCAGCCTGTGTTCCACATTTTTAAAGTCGGACAGACTTTTTTTGATAACATCTTTATTGATGTTAAAATACTTTGTGGCTATTCCGGCAGCCATTGAATTGTAGATGTTGTGTCTTCCCTGTAGTGCTAAATTTTCTAATGTCATTGTAAATGTATTTGGTTTTATGTTGAATAATATTTCATTTGCTTTTATAAATGCACCATTACCTTTTAATTCCTTTTGTATTGAGAATGGAAACTGTTTTGCTTTGATCTTCCGTTTTATTAATTCTGCATTAATTACCGGATCATCTGCACAATAAATGAAAGCATCATCTGCTGTTTGGTTTTGAATTATCCTGAATTTCGACTGCACATAATTCTCAAATTTGTTGTCGTACCTGTCAAGATGGTCAGGAGTGATGTTCGTTAAAACAGCAATATCAGCTTTAAAATCAAACATCCCGTCTAATTGGAAGCTGCTTATTTCGAGTACCCAATAATCGAACTCTTTTTCAGCTACCTGCCGGGCAAAACTTTGTCCGATATTTCCACCCAAACCCACATTAATACCAGCCTTTTTCATAATGTGCCACGTAAGGAGAGTTGTTGTTGTTTTGCCGTTGCTTCCCGTAATGCAAATCAGTTTTGCGTTTGTATATCTTGCTGCAAATTCAATCTCGGAGATAATATTGATCCCCATTTTGTGCAGCTTCTTAATGATTTTTACATTGTCGCTAATTCCCGGACTTTTAATAACCTCTCCGGCATTCAAAATCAAACTTTCCGTATGTCTCCCTTCTTCAAAAGGAATTTCAGATTTGTAAAGAACGTTCTTGTATTTATCTTTGATCTTGCCTCTGTCGGAGACAAAAACATCAAATTCTTGTTTTGCTGCCAGTATTGCAGCTCCAACTCCGCTTTCGCCTGCTCCCAGTATGACTATTCGTTTTTTCAAAATTCATTACCTCAATTTTAGTGTTATAATTGTCAAAATAGCCAGCATAATTCCCACTATATAAAAACGTTGCACGATTTTAGGCTCTGCATAACCGCTTAACTGATAATGATGATGTAATGGTGACATTTTGAAAATTCTGCGACCAGCGCCATATTTTTTCTTAGTGTATTTGAAAAAGCTTACCTGCATTATTACTGAAATACTTTCCATAAGGAATATGCCGCAGAGTACCGGAATTAGTAGTTCTTTTCTTATCAGGATTGCAAATACAGCTATGATAGCTCCGATTGACAGACTTCCCGTATCTCCCATAAATACCTGGGCGGGGTAGGTGTTATACCAGAGGAACCCGATGGCTGCACCAACAAAAGCACTGATATAAATTGTCAGTTCACCTGTGTCGGGGATGTACATTATGTTAAGGTAGTCAGCAAAAACGATATTACCAGATACCCAGGCTAATATCCCGAGAGTTGCGCCAATAATTGCAGATGTTCCAGTAGCAAGCCCATCCATACCGTCAGTAAGGTTTGCACCATTTGAAACTGCTGCAATAATGAAAATTACCAGAGGGATGAAGATCAGGAAAGCCCATTTTTCGTATCCGTCACCGAGAAATGAGAGTATCCTGGAATATTCTGCTTCGTTATGTTTCATAAACGGAATAGTTGTCTTTGTAGATTTTACAGAGACTCTGGAGAATTCTTCCGAAGTATTGCCGGCTGTTATAACCTTTCCGTCAATGGTGGTTTCAGTAAGGAGCTCAGCGCTAACTTTTTCTCTTATAACTATATCGTCACTGAAGTACATTGTCAATCCTACAACAAGGCCTAAAACAACCTGACCCAGGATTTTGAATTTTCCAGCGAGCCCTTGCTTATTCTTTTTAAATACTTTTATGTAATCGTCAATGAATCCTATCAGCCCCATCCAAACGGTGGTAAAAAGCATTAGAATTATATATATGTTGTCAAGTTTTGCAAAAAAGAGTGTCGGAATCAGAATAGCTGCAAGAATAATCAGTCCGCCCATTGTTGGTGTACCCTGTTTTTCTATCTGACCTTCCAGTCCAAGATCACGAATGGTTTCACCAACCTGTTTTCTGTTCAGAAGGTTAATAAGCCTTTTGCCAAAGAGCATTGAAATTACCAAAGATGTAATAACAGCCATTGCCGCCCTGAAGGAGATATATTGAAATACCCCAGCTCCCGGGAAGTCATAAGTATTATCAAGCCAACTGAATAAATAGTAAAACATATATTTCTAATTTCTATTAACATTCATTAATAAATATTCCCTTATAATCTCCTTGTCATCAAAATGGTGTCTTTCACCTTTTATCTCCTGATATTTTTCATGGCCTTTCCCTGCCACAAGTATTATGTCACCGGGCTTTGCAAGAGCACAGGCTGTTTTAATTGCCTCTTTTCTGTTGATTATTGAAATCACTTTCATATTGTTTTCACCTCCTACACCTTTTTGCATTTGCCTGATTATCTCTTCCGGGTCTTCCGAGCGTGGATTGTCAGAAGTCAGGATCACTCTGGTGCTTTTTTTACTTGCTACTCTTGCCATGGCAGGTCGTTTGGCAGTGTCTCTGTCGCCACCTGCACCCACTACAGTTATCAATTCTTCATTTCCGGTTCTTATGGAGTTTATAGTGTCGAGAACATTTTTAAGCGCATCGGGCGTGTGAGCATAATCAACTATTCCGAAAATATTGTTTTGTGAGCGGATGAAATCGAATCTTCCCTCAACGGCCTCTTCGGTGCTAAGGGCTGTAAGTATCTCTTGTTTGTCTTCACCAAGGAGTATTGCTGAAGCATAGACTGCAAGCAGATTATAAACATTAAATTTCCCAACCATCTTTGTCCAGAATTCTTCTCCGTCCATATACATTTGCATTCCCTCAAAACTACTTTCCACTATTTTTGCTCTGAAGTCAGACGGACGTTTCAAGCTATAGGTCTTTTTTATTGCTTTTGTATTCTGAAGCATTACCGGCCCGTTTTTGTCATCAATGTTACTGAGGGCAAAGGCCAATGCAGGCAGATCGTCAAAAAATCTTTTTTTGGCTTTTAGATATTCATCAAATGTTTTATGATAGTCGAGATGATCATGTGTGATATTTGTAAAAATACCGCCTGAGAAATTCAATCCTGCAATTCGGTGCTGGTCAATGGCATGAGAACTTACCTCCATAAAGCAGTGAGAACATCCCTCATCCACCATCTGTTTTAAAAGCTTATTCAGTTGGAGGGCATCAGGAGTTGTGTGGGTGGCTTCGATTGTTTTCTCACCAATCATCACCCTGATTGTGGAAAGCAGTCCCGGTACAAATCCCAGTTTTCCGTAAAGATCGTAGAGTAATGTTACGATTGTTGTTTTCCCATTTGTGCCTGTAACACCGACTAGTTTCAACTTCTCCGAAGGATTATCGAAAAAATTTGATGCCATTATACCAAATGCCTGACTACTGCTTTTTACTTTTATATATGTAGTATTTTTACTGAGCTGAGATGGCAATTTTTCACAAACTATTGCTGCAGTACCTGCTGTGGTAACATCGGATATGTAATTATGTCCGTCGGCTTTTGTGCCTTTAATAGCGGCAAATAGTGAACCCTTTCCGGCTTTTCTTGAGTCGAATTCGATTGATGTTATATCAATATTTTCAGACCCCGATATTTCGAGAACTTCAACGTTTTTTAGTATGTCGGATAGTTTTCTTTTCATTATTATACCGAAAGTTTTAAAATTATCTCTCGTCCTTTTGTTACTCTTGTGCCCGGAAGAACTGATTGTGACCTGACAAATCCACGACCTTCTATTTTTACTTTTAATCCGAGGTTTTCCAGCACGTAAATAGCATCTTTTATGCCCATTCCCTTGACATTGGGGATTACA
>JAOZOC010000232.1 GCA_029933495.1 Bacteroidales bacterium | reverse complement strand
GGTGTTTTTCAATTTGAGATTCCAACTGCTTAATCTTTTTTCTCATTGACTTGTTCAATTTACTGTCTTTCATCATTGACGGAGACAAAGCAATAATTGCAACCAACCCTCCAAAGACAAAAGTTAAAAATATTATTAGCGAAAGCGAGCTGGAAAATTCCAGATAAAAAAACTTTATCAATACACTATCTGAATTTTGCAAAGTAAAAACAACAACTAAAATAATTAGCATTGCTATCAGAATAAGAGAAAATGTCTTTTTCATTGCATTAGCTTAAATTAAATGCCAGTTTTATTCCATCAATAATCATATCGGTTCCGATAATAGCAATAATAAGCCCCATCACTTTTCCGACTACTAAAATTATATTATTACCAAGTTTGTCAATGATTTTCCCACTTAAAGAAAAAGCAATATATGTAAGATAACACATCAGAGCAAAAATCAAGATAACAATACCGATATGAATATATCCGGTATCAGTAACAAAATTCATTGCAGTAACGATGGTTCCTGGTCCGGCCAGCAGAGGAATGGCCAGTGGTGAAACGGCGATACTCTCATCAATAACAGGATCTGCAATATGCTTAATGTTCGATTTCTTGGATTGAAGCATCTCAAAGCCCACATAGAAAATCAGAATCCCACCGGTAATTTTGAAGGCAGGAATTGTGATGCCGAATAATTCAAAAATAAGCTTACCCAGAATAACAAACATAAAAACAATTAGAAATGCCGTCAAAGTAGATTTTCTTGCAATTTTCCTTTTTTCTGGCTTATCAGCTCCTTCAGTAAGGCTTAAAAAAATCGGAACATTTGCAATAGGATTCATAATTGCAAAGAATCCGGTGAATACTGTTAAAGCAAATGTAGCTATTCCGTCCATAATCAATTATCTAAAAATATCGGGGTCAAAAGTAAAAAAAGAATAGATGCAAAAGTGTTTTATTTTCACAATTAACCTCGTGAAACTTTGAGCCTTTGCCTCTTTTTGGTACGAGCAAATAGCCATTTACATTTTATTTACAATTGTAAATATTTGTTAAATGTATAAGGCTTTTTCATTTTATTTATAAATTTGCCTCATACAAATTAAGTAAAAACAGAAATAGCATGAAAAAATTAGCAATTTTACTATCAGCATTTATCTTTACAGCGTTCACTGTCACCGCACAGATCTCGACAGCAAATAAGAAGGAGGTTCAACCTGTACAGAAAAAAGAGGTTAAACAAACTAAACAGACCAGCAATCCCAATGCTCCGGTTATCAAATTTGACAAAACAACCCACGATTACGGCACAATCAAACAGCACGGTGACGGAAACTGTAAATTTACATTTACCAACGAAGGAAAAGAGCCCTTAATTATTACAAACGTACGTTCATCCTGTGGTTGTACGATTCCTACATGGCCAAGAGAACCAATATTACCCGGACAGTCAAAAGTAATCAAGGTTAAGTATGACACAAAGCGAATGGGTCTTATTAACAAAACTGTGCATGTTTATTCAAATGCCACTACACCTTCTGTAACTTTAAGGATAAAAGGAAAAATTGTTGCCAATCCAAACTCTGCCATTCCAGAAAAAAAAGCAACTGAGAGTGCAGCTCCGGTGAACAAAAAGAAATAAATAATTGTGAATTTAAATTTGAAAAAGGCTGCTTAAAATAAAGCAGCCTTTTTCTTTTAGTAAAACTTTTATTTATTTTGGAATATAAATTCTGTAACCCCATGCGTCAAGAGAGACTTCAGCACCGGTATCAAACATTAGTACATTACCGGAAAATAATTCCGAGAATTCACCGGTAAATTCGTTACCTCTCAGGTTAACTTTTATCTGTTTAGCTGTCAGGTTTACAATAGTAAAAATTCTGTTTCCATCTTTTTCACGAACAAAAGCAAATACCGACTTATCATCTGAAGACCTGACTCTTTTCATCTGACCTCCAAATTCACCATTCCAAAGTGCGACATTGTCTGTTTTCAGATTATTTAATGCTGTATAAAAGTCAATTAAAGGAGATGTAAAATCCCATTCTATCTCATCTTTCTCAAAAAACTTCAATCTTTTATCCAGCCCGACTTCCTGTCCACTGTATATCAACGGCATACCAGGTAATGTATATGTAAGAACTGCAAAAGCCTTTGCACTTTCTCCCATTCTTTCTTTTACGGTTCCATTCCAGGAATTTTCATCATGGTTTGTAATAAAGTTCATTCTGTATGCATTTTTTGGGAATGTGGTGTCCTGCTTTGCAAAATATGTTTCAATGTTGTTGGCATTTTCCTCTCCTTTGGCTATCTGGTTCAAAATGTGATGGAGTTCCCACGCATAGGTCATATCAAATGCATTAATCTGTAAATCTGTTTGTTCTGCTTCGGCAAGCATAAAAACAGGTTTGATTTTATCCAATTTAGCCCTTGCCTGATTCCAGAACTCAGTAGGCACCATTCCTGCAACATCGCAACGATAACCATCAACATCGGCCTCTTTCACCCAAAACTCCAATGCTTCTGTCATAGCTTTCCAAAGTTCTTTATTTTCGTAATTCAGGTCGGCAACATCAGTCCAGTCAAATGGCGAAACCATTTTGCCGGTTGAATCTTTGGTGTACCATTCGGGATGTTCAGTAATCCAGACATTGTCCCATCCTGTATGATTTGCTACCCAGTCGAGGATTACCATAAAACCCATTTCATGAGCGTTTTCGACTAGCTCTTTCAGGTCATCCATTGTGCCGAATTCAGGATTCACAGCTTTATAATCACTGACAGCATAATAGCTCCCCAGGCTACCCTTTCTATTTTTCTCACTTATCGGAAATATCGGCATAATCCACAAAATATCCACACCCATTTTCTTCAGACGAGGTAAATGCTCTTCAAATGCCTTAAAAGTTCCTTCCTTTGTATATTGACGGATATTAACCTCGTAGATGTTTGCATTTTTACTCCATTGGGGATGTTTCACAAAGCTTTCGGGAGCTTTATTGACCACCTGAGTATTTTGTGGTTCCTTACTGCTTTGTGGATTATTACATCCTGTCAGCACTCCTAAAATGATTATTTGTATTAAGATTATTTTCATCTGTTTATTTTTTTGGGCAAAGGTAAGGAAGAAATATTAATTGCGGCTTCATTTCAATTATTGTCTAAATTTGCAGGCTCACAAATTCATTGAATGAAGAAGTTTTATCTTGAAATAGTAGTTTTTGTTTCCGGAGCTGTTGTGATGGCTTATGAGATAATTGGTTCGCGGATGCTTGGGCCTTATGTCGGGACATCCATCACAGTATGGTCTGCTATAATCGGAGTTATTCTTATGAGTCTCAGCCTGGGTTATTATCTTGGGGGCAGGCTTGCTGACAGGAAGCCGGAGTTTGGTCTTCTGGCGAAGATAATTGTTGCTGCAGCCCTATTTATCATTCTCTCAACTGCAATAAAGGACATATTATTAACAAGCCTGCTGGAATTCATTAATAATGTGAAAGCTGTTTCGGTTTTAGCCTCCCTAATACTTTTTTCTGTACCCGGTTTTTTACTTGGGATGGTTTCGCCATTTGCAGCAAGGCTGAAGATAAGCAGTCTTAAAACTACAGGAGCGACAGTAGGTAACCTTTATGCTATATCGACAGTTGGTAGTATTACCGGAACTTTTTTAGCAGGATTCTACCTGATTCCTACTTTTGCTGTTTCACATATATTGTACTTACTTTCAGCATCATTAATTTTATTTGGGACAGGCTTGTTTTTTGTTTATAAACCACAAACAGAATTAAACTGATATGAAATTCAAATCACTATTTCTCGTTACTTTTAGCATCCTTGTAATATTCTCAGGTTGCTCAACACCGGAAAAGCATAACCCGGAACCTGTAAGAATCGCAATTTCAAAAGCTGTTCCCGAAAAGAGCTATAAGAATTATATCAAATGGTTGAAAGCAGCCGATTCCACAATTGTCTGTATTGATATGTACCATCTTGGTGTTGATTCTGCACTGAAGGTTCTTGAAACCTGCGACGGCCTACTGCTAACAGGTGGTGAAGATATTAACCCTGACAGGTATGGTAGTGTTTTCGATTCAACAAAATGCGACCTTCCGGACAACTATCGTGATACTCTGGAGTTTGCACTTATCGGGAAAGCTCTTAAACTGAAACTTCCGATACAGGGTATCTGCCGTGGTCATCAGATACTGAATGCTTACTTCGGAGGAACATTGTATCAGGATATTCCAACAGATATCGGGACAGGAGTCCTGCATCGTCATCCGCCATATAAGGCTGCGAATCATGAGGTTAAAGTATCTAAAAACTCACTGTTGAAAGAGATTACAGGGGTGACGGAAGGTGTTACGAACAGCAATCACCATCAGGCGGTAAATAAGCTTGCTCCGGGATTAAAAGCTGTAGCGCATACAGATGACGGACTTACGGAATCCATTGAGCTTATTGACACAAATGGCAGAGCCTATCTTCTTGGTGTTCAGTGGCATCCTGAAGCAATGAATTATAACGATCCTTTGTCCATTAACATTGCAAAACGGTTTATTCTGGAAGCGAGAAAACAGAGGAAATAGGTCTCGACTTCGCCCGACCTGACAATGGTCGTTAGGATTTTATGGCAGGTGTTGAGCAGCAGATATTACAATCAATGCCACATGAGGCTTACGACCTCTATATTAGCCTTATGGGAAACAATTAAAATGCAAAATAAGAAAGCAACCTAAAACGGAGTGTCCTCACGACAGTCTCACCGGCAGGGGAGATTTAGAGGGGCAAAAAACCGGTATGGACGAAAAAGATACCAGAAGCAAGAAGTTCAGTATTATCAAATAATTTTGTAATTTTGACGGAAGGAAAAAATTTCCTTCCGTCATTTTTAAACGATAATTATGTTAAGAAATCTTTCTACTACATTACTATTAACTATTTTATCCGCTTTTTCGTTTTCGCAGGAAGTACCGTATTTCAATAATATCTACTCAAACAATTATTCTGATATAGGTGGTAATTCTGTAATAGAAGTTCAAAATGGCTATTTAGGATTTGGGGCTGTTCACTTTCCAAATCAAACTGAACAATACCTGGTTTTCCTAAAAATTGATTATTTGGGAAATGAATTATTATGGACACCATTTGGAGAAGAAAATCATAACTATTATCCAGGTACAGGAGGAGGAAAAATTATATACACAAATGATGGTAATTTAGCAATTGCTTTTCATATAGCCGACTCGGAAACCGTATATGGTTGTTTGTTCAAATTTACACCGGATTTAGATACCTTATGGAAAAAGCACTATTATACAGAAGCTGATTGGACTATTATACAAAATAGTAGTCAAACAACCGATAATGGATTTATACTGGTAGGTGAAGTATTACAAAATCAATACACCGATTTAATTTTGCTTAAAACTGATAGTCTTGGAAATGAAGAGTGGCATCAAAGTTATGGGACAAATTGGTCTGAGAAAGGAAGAAATGTTATCCAAACCCCAGATGGTGGATATTTAATAGGTGGCTACTTCTGGAAACCAGGATACGACCATAGTCAGGATGCAATGGTAATAAAAACCGACAGCCTCGGCAACCAGCAGTGGGCAAAATACTACGGCAACCCCAATGTAGATGACGATATGGCTTTTGTGGCTATGGCCGATGATGGGAATTATTTGGTGGCTACGGTGTATGGGTCTTACCCTTTGTCATCAACTGCAAGGATAGGTCGATTAAATAT
>JAOZOC010000231.1 GCA_029933495.1 Bacteroidales bacterium | reverse complement strand
GCCATACGTCCTGTAAGAATATTCCCTTTAAGAATTTCAAGTTGTGGTTGGTATAAAACGACTACTGTTCCTTTTTTCTCAATTTCCTTTGGCCAGCTAAGGCCAGGTTCATCTTCGGCAATAAGGGCTTGTAATATGCTGATAAAAATAAATCCCAGAATAAAAATATTTTTCATTTTTCTAATTTTTTTTTGACAAAGATAAAGAAATATTTTCGGTTGTCAACAGTCCTGCATAATATCAAACAGCAAGATTAGTATAACATCTTCCAAATCGTAAATCGTAAATCCTTCGTCCGCCATAGCATATGCGAAGTAAATCAAAAAGAATAAGTTATCCCAAGCATTAGGTTAAACCTGTAAGACGGATAGTTGTAAAATTTGTAATATTTCTGATTAAGGATATTGTTCAGGTTGACAAAGCCCGACAGTACCTTTGAATATCGGTATTCCACCCCGAGGTTAAGGTCAACTGCACCTTTAATTTCTTCTGCAACCTGTGTTACAACTTTCAATCCGTTGTTGTCGGTGCTGTATTGATAAACGGGTGTATACATTTTACTAAAGGTAAAAAGTTCTGCTTTAAAAAGGAATTTATCCTGCATATTGTAATCCATCATCAGTGATACTTCTAACTTCGGTTTGTGCCATGGTTCGTCAAGGTTGTCTAAGAAATAGTTGTGATAGGTTCCTCTCAGCATTGCATTGAATTTGCTTTTATAATGGAATCCGAAGTCGGCAATGACCCTCGAATATTTAACCCTGTCGTAAACAACAGAAAACTTGTTGTTTAATCCTTCTGCAGGAGCCGAAGCAGTATCATTGACGTAAAAGGGCATATCTTCAACCGTAAAATTAACAAACATTAGATTGTAATCAAAATATTTACCTAGGTGGCCTTTCACACCTCCGAACTGTCCGAATTTGTAGTTTGTGAATCTTTTTTCAATCGTGGATGTGATAAAAATATTTTCATCGCTGAATGTTTTCATGCTGTTTTTTTGCAACTCACCTTTGATTCCTGCATAGGTTACCAAAACATCTTTTATTACCTGTACTTCGGCGGTTACAATCGGGTAAACATGAACTGAAGTTGCCGAATCCATCTGTAGGGCCACATCCATTCCGACATAGAAACCGTATTGTGCAAATTTCAGATTGTAGTATGGTTTAAATGATACTATTCCGCTATTTTCAGTTGCAATGCTATCGCTGTTGAACCAAAGGTCGGTACCCACATCAAGTCCAAGTTTCTGCTCCTTTGAAAAGTTGAAGAAATTAACTTTTTTATGGATGTCGGCATCAAACATAATATTATGCTCAGTACTGTTGTAACCTTCCCACAAATAATAGTAATTGAGTTTTAAAGTATGATGCAGGGCGGATGATTGCCTGTAAGTGCTTTCATACAATGTCTTTAATCCGATTAGGTGATATGTCTGCCGGATATCTTTGTCAGACAGGGAAATTTCCGGGAAATTGTCAGGCTTATATCCATAGAAATGTGCCCTGTTTTGTTTGTAAAATAGTTCAGTTGAAAATGTGTGCTTGTTTCCGAATTTTCTGCCGTAAACATTTGCTTCTGTAACACCAGAACCCGGATATGCATATTCTTTAATGCCTGCTGAAGATGAGAAGTGTTTAAGGCGAACACCAAAACCGCTCTTTTTAGATCTGAGCATTCCTGCATAAAAATCAATATAAGGAGAGATCGTCGTTGCGAATCCCAGTTTTACATAATTTCTGTAAAGCTTAGGAGCTGACTCGCCTGCTATTTTTGCAGCCATAATGGGGTTCACACCTAACCGTGAGTTGATATTTTTAGAAATTACCGAATATTCAAAATTTGGCTTTTCAATATAATCGTCTGTAATTTTTGGGGCAATATTGAGCTTGAAAGCATCATTAACAGCAGGATCATAGGCAGAAACTACTGTCACCTCCTCAATTTTTGTGCTATCCTGCTGTGCAAAAATCTCTGTATTTATCATTAGCAAGAAAAACAGCGTAAGAGCTGTCCATCTGTTAAATCCTAAAAAATAATTCCGGTTCATATTTTTTATTTTTTCCTTCATCTTTTATTTTGTTTTGCAGCTTTTATACTGAAAATGACATTAAAACTTTTGCAACTCCACTGTCTCACCTTTAATC
Source organism: Bacteroidales bacterium (assembly GCA_029933495.1). GTDB lineage: Bacteria > Bacteroidota > Bacteroidia > Bacteroidales > JAADJA01 > JAADJA01. The sequence continues at coordinate 3,601 of JAOZOC010000231.1, read as the reverse complement.
CTAATTGTGTCAGGTACGGTTAATATGCTGTCTTTTTGCTTTTGGATGTTGATTTCTTCCTGTTCCTGAATATTGATTTTGTTTAACTTTTTCATTGCAATATCGGTCAAATCCTTACCGTCGTAATTGTCTATAATACTTTGAAAAGTCTGTTTTGCCTGGAAAAGATTTCCAGCTTCAGTGTAAATGTCTCCTAGCAGTATGAATCCTTTCGCCACCCAATAGTCGGAGTTTGAGTAGTCGTTAACAAGTTCAAAAACCAGCTTTTCAGATTCTGTATTATTTTTTAGTGTAAATTCAATTTCAGCAATATTATATTTTGCTTCGGCTCCCTTTTCGCCTTGCGATATTTTAACAATGTCGTTGAAGGTTTTTTCAGCAAGAGCCAGTTCGCCTGCCGAGAGAAATGCCTTTGCTTTTATCATCAATGCATCAAGTTTAATATTGTCGTCAAGCTTTTCTGATGAGAGTAATCTGTTTGCAGAGGCAAGGGCATTTTCGTAATCCTTCAGATAGAGGTATGATTTCATTTGCCAGTATCTTGAGTCAGTAAGTAATTCAGGGTTTTCTGTGATACCTTCAAGTCTTGCAAACAGAGGAGCTGCTTCAGTATAATCCTCTTGCTCGTAACTGATTGTAGCTGCTTTGTAAAGTGCAGTTTCAGTGAATCCTGATTGCGGCTCAGCCAAAACAACAGTATAATATTTCAGAGCTTCATTTTTCTTACCTTCACGGTAAAGACACTCTGCAAGATAAAATTCTGCATTCATCTTATATGCACCATCCGGGAATTTTTCAAGGTATTTTGCCAGAGATGTTATTGCCCCTGATGTATTGCCGTCAAGATATTGATTCTCAGCAGCAATGTACAAGACAGAGTCCTGTTCGGATGGTGTAACATTGGCGAAGGAGAGGTCGGCAGCATAGGCAAAATAGTCTCCTGCTCTGTTCATGTCAATATAGATGTTTCTAATACTTACCAGAGCTTCTTTCGATTCAGGAGTCCCTGGAAATGTAGATACAACCTTTTTAAAGGTCATCAGTGCCAGGTCATTTTGTCCGCCATTGTAATATATCAAACCTGATTTTAGTTGTGCTTTAATTGAGTAGATACTCGTTGGCCGCTCTTTTACTATTCGTTTAAAGCTAATCAGGGCATTTTCATTCTTATTCATTATCAGGTAAGTATTACCCAGTTCGTAAAGCGATTTTCCGTAAAGTGATGAATTCGGGAAGCCGTTTATTACCTTGTTGAGTGCGATTATCTTTTCGTCATACCTTTGTAAAACGCCTAGTGCCAGGGCTTTTTGATAAAGAGCGTAATCAACATCAAGTGCCTGCATCTTTATTCCCTTATCGTAATATTCGATTGCATTGTCGTATTGCTTAAGTACAAAATAGGAGTCGCCTGTACGTAAATCGGCATCTGCTGTCATTTGGAGGTTTGACGGTTTTGTGGAGAGGAATTTTTTGAAATAGTTGAGTGCATTTGCATACTCTTTCCGTTTGAAATAGATATAACCGATGTTATAGAAAGCAATATTGTAAGTCGGAATGCTTTTTGACTGACGTGCATCAAGAAATTTTTTGTAGTAACTGAACGACAGTTGATAGTTCTTTAATCTGTAATAAGCCTCTCCGATCCAGAACATACTTTCGGATGTGATTTTTTTATCGATATTTACTTCTTCTGCCTTTTTGAATTTTACAACTGCTTCTTCATAATCCATCTTGTTAAACAGCTCTGTGCCAAGCATAAATGTAGTCTTCTGAAGATCCTTATTGTAGGTCTTTCCTTTGTTGTTAATTTTTTGAAGAGCAAACATTGCTTCATCATATTTTCCGGTTGACAGTGCTATTTTGTACAAAAAAGTATATGCTTCATCGTTTTTACTTGAGTTGGGATAGTCGTTGAGGTATTCCTTCAAAGCATTGATAGCCGTGTTGTATGGGTCGAATGAAAGGTCGTAGGTTAGCTTTGCATAATTGAAAAGGGCATCTTCCCTGATCTCTTTGTCAAACGGTAGTTTAAAGGCTTGGTTAAATGCATTGGCTGCAAATTTCTTTTGATTTGTTTCGAGATAACAACCCCCAAGATAGTACCAGGCATATTGTGATATTGAATCGTTTCTTCCGGTTGATTGCTGAAGGTCTTTTATAGCTTTATCGTAATTGCCTGTTTTGTAGCGCACAAATCCCAGAATAAAAAGGTCTTCCTTTTTCATTCGGCTTCTTGCTGAGTTACTGTATCTTTCAAGATAGGGTAGCGCCTTTTCATACTCCGAAAGTTTGTAATACGATTCGCCGATAATCCTGGTAAGGTCGGGTGCTCGTTTTTTGGATGCATTCTCGAGCAGGGGAGGAGCCTGTTCCGTGACTTTTTCATATTCTCCTTTCATAAAAAGGATTTGAACAATGTAGTATGGGGCAATAGCTTTGAAGTTAGGGTCGGAACCAAGTTCCTGAAATCCTGCCAGAGCAGTGTTGTAGTCACCGTTTTCATAAGCAAGATGAGCGAGATAGTATTTTGCAGGTGATGCATACTTCGAGTCGAAGGAGATAGCCTTGTCAAAAGCAGTTTTTGACTTATAAAAGTCCTTTGCTTTGAAATAGCAATAGCCTGTTTTGAAATAATACTCTCCCTTTTGCTCATTTGTTAAATCAGAAATTTCGGTTTGCTCAAAGTGTTTTAAAGCTGATTTGTATTTTTTATTTCTGTAATTGTATCTTCCCAACTGAAAATATGCAAGATTCTTTTTTGTATCTGTCGGATGGTAAAGGATGAATCTGTTTAGCTTGTACCCCGCATCCTTATTATAAAGTTCAAGGGCACAGACAGCATCGTAATACTCAGCATTGATCCTCAAAGGTGATTCTGTATTTTTTGTTGATGAAATAACCTCACTGAAAATTGTTCGCGCGGCACCGTACTTTTCTTTGTTATATAGCTCAATTCCAAGGCGGTAATCAGCCTCAGGGTTTTTGTAAATGGCAGTATTTTGCCCGGAAAGGACATTAATAAATACAGCTAAAAATAAAAATGTGATTATTAACCGGAGTTCTTTCTTCATATTTACGTCTATAAATCCTTTATTAATAATTATTAAAACTGTAAAAAAACAGCTTTGTCAATTCAAGCAAAAGTAATAAGTATGTAATGCGTAAATATGTTGCTATATTCTAAAATTATAACATTAAATTGTTAATAAGTTTAACGGGGACTTTTCGATTTTATTACAATAGTAATGTACTAACAAGTAAGCTCTGTCCACGTGTCGCCTTAGCTTTACCGGAAGGGCAAGCTACGCGTCGGCGAAGACACAGTGAGCAGAATGTGTAATTTTTATTTCTTATGACCTGTCGGGTTTTCAGCTCTTTTATATTACTCTGCTTATTCACAGGACTTTGCTAGGCTATACCTGTCAATCCTTTGGAATAAGTTGGTAATAGCTCTATTATATTCATTTATTTGGTTTTACAATGACGAAAACAGAATTCGTAAGTTCCGTTAGGAACAAAATATTGAAAAAAAATTAGTATAAATTTATCACACTTGTCATTTAGAAAAAAATGTTTACTCATGTATAGCGTGGTCTGCACC
>JAOZOC010000010.1 GCA_029933495.1 Bacteroidales bacterium | reverse complement strand
TACAGAATTCCGGTTTTTTCAAAAAGCGCAAAGAGACAATTGATTAATCATCAAAAGTTTTACTTTTTTGATGCTGGTGTTTATAGAGCAATAAGACCAGCAGGCCCACTTGATAGCCCGCAGGAAATTGATGGCATAGCACTTGAAAATCTTATTTTACAAAATATAATCGCCTGGAATGCATATAACGGCAACGGAAACAGAATATATTTCTGGAGAACAAAATCCGGAACAGAGGTTGATTTTATTGTCTATGGCAGGGATACATTGACTGCAATAGAGGTGAAAAATTCTGACTCAATCCGTTCGCAGGACTTAAGACCATTAAGGAGTTTTTTGGATGATTACCCTGTTGCCGAATGTTTGTTTCTTTACAGAGGTTCTGAAAAATTGAAAATAGATGGAATAAAGTGTATTCCATGCGAAGATTTTTTAAGCAAGCTGGTGCCCTGGAAAACGATAAGCGAAATTATATAGGTTCTTAATGTTCAGTTTTTCCCAGTCTTGTGAGACTGCCAGTGTTTCTGTTACATCTTCCTATTTAAGCATTGCCCCAAAAATGATGGCTATTTCGGTTTGAACAGTGCCATTTATTTTGTTATTTTTGTCAATATGTAATCGACAACATTGAATATTATGAAGAATCCCAAACTTCTTTTTTTGATTTACATAATAATAGTTGGCTGAATAATAAATGGATAAGAAAACCAGAAAATCCAAATCAAATTCACGAAACATTTAAGAAATCCGGATATTTGGAATTAATTGATAAATATCAACAATCACAATAAAATATTGTTTTTATAAAACTTTGGAAACGAAATAATAAAAAAATGTTTCCTGCGTTTTCATTTATTGTACTTTTGCAGACAGAAATTTAATATTATTTTTTATGATTGAAAGTGATGAAAAGTATTATCAGATAGTTCAGGGAGCTATGAAGTTGTTTATGAGTAAAGGTATTCGCAATGTTTCTATGGATGATATAGCCAGATCGCTTGGAATATCAAAGAAAACAGTTTATCAGTACGTGGAAAACAAAAATGACCTCCTGAAACAGATTCTTGATTTTAGTATGTCGAATATAAAAGCAAAAATTAAAGAAATTGAGACTCTTGATATGAATGCCATAGATATTTTACTTGAGATGAGCAAGGTAGTTGGAGAGAAGCTCATGAAATTTAACCCAATAGTTTCTTTTGAGTTGGAGAAATATTTTCCTGCGATTTATGAGGAACATAAAAAGCTTAAAAAACAGATAATGAGGGATTTTATTATGCGAAATATTGATAGGGGAATAATGGAAGGATATTACCGCAGTGATTTGAACAGCAATGTTGTTGCACACCTTTATTTTGAAAAGATAGAGGATCTGTATAATCCGTATATTCTGGAGCAGGAGAACTTTTCGTTTGAAGAGCTTTTTCGTGTGATGTTTGAGAATCATATTCGTGGTATCTCCAATAAAAAGGGGATTAAGTATTTTGAGGCACAAAAGGAGAATTTGACTTTTAAAGTTTAAAATTATGAAAAAGAAATATTTTCTGCCGATACTATCGTTATTCACCGTATGTTTTGCGCCATTAAGCGTAGATTCACAGGAGGTTAAAAGCTTTTCCCTTAAAGATGCCCAGCAATATGCAGTTGAGTATAATTATGACGTTATAAATAGCAGGACAGATGTTGAAATAGCTGAAAGAACTGTTAAAGAGAACACTGCTTTGGGACTGCCCCAGATTAATGGAACTATAAACTATAATAATAATCTGAAATTGCGTACTACATTAATGCCGGGTGAATTTTTTGGCCAGCCGGGTGAAGATATTCCTGTTCAGTTTGGAACTCAACATACAGGTGACCTTGGCGCAACTGTCTCTCAATTGATTTTTAGTGGTAAATACATAGTTGGATTGATGACTGCAAAAGCATTTGTTGACTTGAGAGCTGACGGAGTTGTTAAGAGCGAAATAGAAATAAAAAATATCATTGCAAAGTCCTATTATCCGGTAATTATTTTGCAGGAGAATAAAAAAGTCTTCGACAGTACACTTGCTACATTACAAAATATGCTGGTCGAAACAGAGGCATATTATAAAAGTGGTTTCCTTGAAGATACCGATGTGGATCAGATTGAACTGATGATCTCGGATATTGAGGCAACCATTACAAATATCAATAATCAATTGAGTATTGCGAAAAATATGTTGAAGTATCAAATGGGAGTTGAGGCTGCTGTGGAAATTGTAGTGACAGATAAACTGGCCGAAATACTTGCGGTTGTTAACAGGCAATACCTTCTGGAATTCCCGTTTGATATACAAAAGAATATTGATTATAAATTATTGAGAGACCAGGAGAAACTTTCGGGACTTAAGCTGAGATTGCAAAAAACAGAATATATGCCAACACTCAGCGCAGTTTATTCATATCAGCAAAGCGCAATGCGTGACGACTTTAACTTTTTTGTCTCAGGGAGGGATTGGTATGAGTCTCAAATGTTGGGAATTTCACTACAGGTACCTATTTTTAGTAGTGGTAATCGAAGTAATAAAGTTCAGAAGGCAAAACTGGAAATAGAAAAACTGATGGTTAAGGATTCTCAACTGAAGCAGGGGTTGGCAATTAAGGTTGAAACAGCGAGATCGGTATTTGATAATGCATATTTAATATATCTTAATAAAAAGAAGAGTGTAGAGCAGTCTCAAAAAATCTATAACAAAACACAGATTAAATATAAGAGTGGAATGGCATCAAGTCTGAATCTGTCGCAAACATATAATCAGTTTTTAGTAAGCCAGATTCAATACCTCACGTCAATTCTTGATTTACTAAATAAGAAAGCCGACCTTGAAATGATTTTGACGAGGGTAGAGTAGGGGGGAGTTTTTAGTTGAGAGTTAAGAGTTATGCGTTATGGGTGGTTATGAGCTTATAGGGTGGCAACCTGAAAGGGTTGAGTGTAGTACTGGTGCGGCAGGTACCTTTGCAGGTCTGAATTGAAAATTAATAAAATGAGAAATATAAAAGCAAATATTAACAATCTCTTAATAATAGTTATGGCTTTGGTAGCTGCTTCGTGTGTTAATTCTGAAAAGCAGATAGAGCAGGTTGAATTGAAAACCAGGATGGACACAATAAGCTATATAATTGGCCTTGACTATGGTATCGGGATACGTGAGCAAAAAATCAATCCGAACAGGATGGCAATTTACAAAGGGTTAAATGATGGTCTTGTCGGAAAAAGCATTTTAACCGACACTTTGAAAGAGAAATTGATTAATGACTTTAATGAGGAGTTGAAAGCAAGACAGGAAAAAGAGGATGAGAAATTTGTGAAGCAGAATAAAATTGACGGATCAGAATATTTGAAAGAAAACAGCAAAATGGAAGGTGTCGTGCAACTGGAGGATGGTTTGCAATATAAAGTTCTTAAAGAGGGAAGTGGTCGTAATCCTGCTGTTACTGATAGTGTTATGATACATTATCGTGGTATGTTTACCGATGGGACAATATTCGACATGTCGTACGACCGTGGACCTGTGGGGGTGCGTCTAAATAAAATAATTAAAGGGCTTTCAGAAGGAATACTACTAATGAAGCCCGGAGCAATTTACGAACTTTACATTCCACCCGAACTGGCATATGGCGATAAAAATTTTGCAAACGTCATTCCGGGTGGGTCAACACTGGTATATTCGGTTGAAATGATTGAAATAATTAATGAGAAATAAAAATGACAGAGATGAAAAAGATATTTGTTTTAGTTGCTATTGTTGCCCTGACAGCCTGTGGTAGTGGGGATGATTCTGATGCAATAAAAAAGAAGATTACAGAGTATAATATAGAAATAAAGGACTTACAATCTAAGGTTGCCGAATTGGAGAAAGAGTTGATTGCCTCTAATCCAAATGAAGATATGAGCAATAAATTGCTCTCTGTCAATGTTCAGAAAGTAGTTCCCCGCCTTTTTAAGCACCACTTTGAAGCCGGTGGTACTGTAAAAGCTGAGAAAGAGGCTTTTATTAGTCCACAGATTAATGGTCAGATAACTGCCATTTATGTTCAGGAGGGTGACAGGGTTAATAAAGGGCAAATTCTTGCCAGGCTGGATACCGACGTAACTGACAACACAATTCAGGAGGTGAAAACCAGCCTTGAACTTGCCCGTATCGTTTATAAAAAGCAAAAAGAGCTTTGGGATCAGAATATCGGCTCAGAGTTAGATTATCTGAATGCTAAAAACGGGGTTGAGTCTCTTGAGAGTAGACTTAAGACTCTTGAGGCTCAAAAGGCTATGGCTGAGCTCCTTGCTCCTATAAATGGTATCGTGGATAATATTCTGCTTAAGGTTGGAGAGCTTGCGTCGCCCGGAAGACAGTTTATGCAGGTTGTTAGTCTTACTGACCTTTATATTAAGGCTGAAGTATCTGAAATTTATCTATCAAAAATAAAAAAGGGTGATACTGTTGAAGTTACATTTCCTACTTATCCTGATATTAAAATGGAAGTGCCAATTGCCCGCCTTGGAAATATTATTAATCCGCAAAACAGGACTTTTGTTGTAGAAGTGAAAATTAAAAATCCTGATGGAAAGTTAAAACCAAATATTTTGGCAATACTTAATATGAATGATTACACAAAGGAGAATGCTCAGATAGTGCCATCAGTTATTGTAAAGCAGGATATGAAAGGAAAATATCTTTACAGGATTAAGAAAGATGGAACTGGTTATATTGCGGAGAAAGTTTATGTTAAGGTTGGAATGTCAGAAGGTGATCATTCTATGATATCCGAAGGATTAAAACCGGATGACAGAGTTATTGTGGCAGGATATAATCTTGTTGCCAATGGTGTAAAGGTAAGAGTGCTAAATTAATTGAACTGCTCATTAATCATAAAAATGATTAGGAAATGGATGTAAATAAAAATAGAATAAAAGTGGTCAGGGATTTTTTTATGACCTCTTTTTCGTTAAACAATAAAAATACGATTTATCTTTTGTCTGTTATCCTGGTATTTTTTGGGATATACTCATACCGCTCAATGCCAAAGGAGCTTTTTCCTGAGGTTTATTTCCCGACGGTATTGGTTAACACTATCTACCCTGGAAATCCACCTCTTGATATTGAGAATCTGATTACACGTCCGCTTGAAAAGCAGATTGAAACTGTTAAGGGAATCAAGAAAATTTCATCAACCTCATCTCAGGATGTATCTGCAATAATAGTGGAATTCAATACAAATGTTGATATTGATAAGGCCGTTGATGATGTGAAGGATGCTGTTGATAAAGCGAAAAATGATTTGCCTGATGATCTTAGGGATGACCCTTTGGTTCAGGATATTGATTTTTCTGAATTTCCAATAATCAATATAAACCTTTCAGGAGATTACAGCCTCGTGGAACTGAAGCGCTATGCAGATTATCTGAAGGATGAAATTGAAAAAGTGGCAGAAATTTCAAAAGTTAATATTCAGGGAATCAATGACCGGGAGATTCAGATAAATGTTGACCCGTATAAAATGGATATGTACAAGGTGAGCTTTCGTAATATTGAAGATGCGATAGCACAGGAAAATGTTTCCATTTCTGGAGGGGAGCTTAAAACCTCGAAAACGCGGCGCTCAATCAGGATAGTCGGGGAGTTTACCGATACACGGCAGATTGATGATATCATTGTAAAGTATGAGAAAGGCAATATCGTTTATGTTAGAGATATTGCCACAGTTGTTGATGGTTATGCAGAACCGAATAACTTTGCAAGGTTAAACCTTCATCCGGTTGTTTCTCTGCAGGTTGTAAAGAAAAGTGGTGAAAATCTCCTTGCTGCAACCGACCAGATATTTGAAATCCTTGATAAGGCCAGGAATTTGAATGAGATACCTGAGAATCTTGTTGTAACCCTGACTAATGACCAGTCAGATATGATCAGGAAACAGCTTACAAACCTTGAGAATTCAATGATAATGGGAATTATTTTTGTTGTGCTCGTGCTGTTTTTCTTCCTGGGTACACGAAATGCCCTTCTCGTAGGACTCGCGATTCCATTGTCAATGTTCTTATCATTTGTGGTTTTGAGCCTTCTAGGCTATCGTATAAATATGATCATTCTGTTTGCGCTAATACTTGCTTTGGGGATGCTGGTTGATAATGCCATTGTTGTTGTAGAAAACATCTACCGGTATGTTGACAGGGGCTTTCCGCTAATGAAGGCAGCAAAGCAAGCTACCGGAGAGATTGCTATGCCCATTATCTCATCAACTGCTACAACTCTGGCAGCATTCCTCCCGATAGCATTTTGGCAAAGTATGATGGGTGAGTTTATGAAATATCTGCCTATTACTCTTATTATTGTTCTTACATCATCCTTGTTTGTTGCGCTTGTATTGATACCTGTGTTTGCATCCGATTTTGTTAAAAAAGGCGCACATCTCGTAAAGGTGAATAAAAGACACTCACTAATAATTGCCGGGCTGTCTCTTGTGTTCTCAATTATCTTCTATCTTTTTAAAGTTAATGTTTTGGGAAGTCTGCTGTTGATATTTGCAATAATTGGTTTGGCGAATATGTTTTTTCTTAACAAGTGGGGAAAATGGTTTCAGACTGACTTTTTAAGGCTGCTTGAGAAATGGTATGAGGATTTTCTGAGGTTTGTATTAAGGAAGAAAAATCCGTATTGGTTTATTTTCGGAACATTTGCCCTTTTAATACTTACTCTGTTTTTTCTGAAATTGAGGCAGCCTAAGATTGATATGTTTCCACCCAATGAGCCAAAGTATATAAATATTATGGCAGAACTTCCGATTGGTGCAAATATTTATGCATCGGATTCTGTAATGAAATTGGTAGAAAAAGATGTTTTTAGAGTTATTGAGCCCAATTCAAATATTGTAAAATCTGTATTGACAAATGTTGGTTCCGGAAGTAAGGGAGAGAGTGAACCATTTGATGTTTCTGAAACACCTAACAAAGGTAGAATAACTGTGAACTTTATAGATTTTGAGGACCGTGATGGATTTGTGACTTCAGATATAATGATAGCACTTAGTAATGAGCTGATTGGTAAGTATCCCGGCGTACGTGTCTCAATAGAAAAAAACAGAATGGGGCCTCCTACCGGCAAGCCGGTTAATATTGAAATAAGCGGGAAAGATTTCGATAAGCTGTTATATCTTACTGATACTATTCAAAGTGTTATCGACAATGCAAATATTGATGGTATTGAAGGGTTGAAAATTGATTTGGATGTGGGAATGCCCCAGCTTCTGGTACACATTAACAGGGAGCAGGCACGACGTTATGGACTGTCAACAGCACAGATAGCAACTACTATTAGGACTGCCCTGTTTGGAAAAGAGATCTCGGATTATAAAGAGGGGGAAGACAAATACCCCATTCAGTTAAGGTTCGATGAAAAATACCGTTACAGTATCCCGGCATTAATGAATAAGAGGATAACTTTCAGAAGTCCGAGTACCGGTAAAATAAGTCAGGTTCCTATTTCAGCAGTTGCCACATTTTCGTACAGTACAACCTATGGTGCTGTAAAGCGTAGAGAGTTGACCAGGGTAATAACAATTTATTCAAATGTTATTGAAGGATATAATGCAAATGATATAAACTTGCAGTTGAAACCTGTACTTGCCTCATTCCCTTTCCCCGAGGGATATAGTTACCAGTTTACAGGTGAGCAGGAGGAACAGAAAGAGTCTATGGAATTCCTTAGCAGAGCTATGCTCATCGCTATGTCGCTCATAATGATAATTCTGGTTACGCAGTTCAATTCTGTTATCAAACCTATGATTATTATGGTGAGCGTTCTGTTAAGTACTATCGGTGTGTTCGGCGGTTTTGCCACTTTTAATATGGACCTGAGTGTAATCCTGACAGGAATTGGGATTGTCTCTCTGGCAGGTGTTGTTGTTAATAATGCCATTGTGCTTATCGACTTTATTAATCTCACAAAACTGCGAAAGAAAAATGAACTTGGCGTTGCCGAAGATGCTAACCTCACCGGAAATGTTTCCAAAGATTGTATTGTACTGGCTGGAAAGACGAGGCTTCGCCCGGTATTGCTAACGGCAATTACAACGATTCTTGGACTTTTGCCTATGGCTGTTGGATTGAATATTGACTTTGAAGGATTGCTGTCAGATTTTAATCCTAATATATATTTTGGTGGAGATATGGCTGGTTTCTGGGGACCGTTTGCCTGGACTGTTATTTTCGGACTTTCTTTTGCTACATTCCTGACTCTGGTCATTGTGCCGGCATTATACCATCTGCTTTATCTTGGCAAACTTAAGATTGCTGCTTTTCGAAAAAAGTAGTAGCCTGAGATTAGTATAAAAAAATATCGTGTTTGCTAGCATATTTGAAATGAATAACTACTTTTGCATCGAATTACGATATATAGGTAGTATATAAAATAATGAAACTCTCAAAGACATCAGAATACGCACTTAGGATATTGACATTTATGATTAATACCGATTTGCAGGTGTTTTCCGCAAAATATTTAATTGATTCACTAAATGTGCCTGACCAGTATTTGCGCCGTTTGATGACGGATATGTCGAAGAAAGGATTTATTAAAAGCCTGCAAGGTAGGGACGGGGGTTATGTCTTCGCCAAGAATGCCAATAAAATTTACTTGTCGCAGGTAGTTGATGCAGTGGAGGGAATGGAAAAGTATCAAGGATGTATATTAGGTTTTAGTGAGTGTAGCGATGATCATCCATGTAGTTTACACATAAAATATGCTCCTATTAAGGATGAGCTTATAAGTTTTCTTTATACAACTACAATCTCAGATTTAAAAAGTCCGGACGTATATAAGTTTTAATTTTTTTTTTTTGATTTAAATAATACATATAAGTAGTATGTAGTTTATCAACATTTATTAATAACAAATATTTAAAATTATGAAAGAATCATTACTTGACAAGTTTATGAGCAAAAAGGGACTCTATGCGAGTTTCTGGTTCATAGCTATTTTTATGGTTACCGCCTTAATTTATTTTACGGCGAACCTGCAAAAAGAAGTCCCACCGATTGCAAAGGAGGTAAAATCGGTATCGGGCGAAGTTCTTTATACCTATGACGATGTAGCACAAGGTAAAGGATACTTCCAGCAATTTGACCTTATGGACTGGGGTTCGTTGTTAGGTATGGGAGCCTATATGGGCCCTGATTTCTCAACTGAGTTTTTCCATCACAGGGCTGAGTATCTCTATGAATACTACGCTCAGGAATTGTATTCAAAAACAGAAGATGCTTTAACAAATATTGAAAGGGCAGCAGTAAAAGAACGTGTTAAGCAGGATTTCCACGAGCAAACAAAACTTATGGAAGAGGGAGTAACATATACTGACGCATCGGCCGAAGCTTACAAAATGAATGTTATTCATTTAACGAAAATGTTAGTTGAAGGAGAACCGGAAAGAGCATTTCCTGGAGGTGTTATTCTTCCGGAGGAAGCTGTAAAAATTGCTGCTTTTGTAGATTGGTCTCAAATGGTAGCCTCATCTATCCGACCAGGTACAGAAGGAACTACATCAGAAAGAACATGGTCTAATAACTGGCCTCCAGAGCCATTAGTTGATCAGGACACTTCATACAATAATCATATTGTATCACTTTTGGAGTTCTTGTCATTATGGGTGCTATCTATTGTAGTTGTCTTTTTGACTTACGAGTTTTTACTCAAGAAGGACAAGGCAGAAGATCTACAGCCTGCAATGAAGATTACCAAACTATTCCCATCGCAAAAGAAATTATTAAAATATCTTCCAATAGTATCTTTGCTCTTTGTTGTTCAGGTATTTTTAGGAGCCTATTTAGCACACCTTTATGCAGATCCTACTGAAAATTTTATTTTCTCACAAAGCTGGTTACCATTTAATGTAATACGTTCTATTCATACTCAGTTAGCTATTTTGTGGGTTGCTGTAGGTTGGTTAGTTGGTGGTTTATTAATAGCACCCTGGATTGCAAATAAAGACCACAAATTCCCCTGGTTGGTAGATGTGCTTTGGTTGGCATTAGTAGTAGTAGCAGTAGGCTCAATGATAGGTCTGTATATGGGAGCAACTGGTCAACTGCGCGAAACATGGTTCTGGTTAGGTAATGAAGGCCGTGAGTTATTAAACCTGGGACGTGTCTGGGATATCGGCTTGGTTATAGGATTAGTATTTTGGTTTATACTAATCATTACACTTATTAAAAAAGCATCTACAAATAATCCAATTGTGGGTACTATTATCTGGTCGGCTTTTGCTATAGCAACACTTTACATTGCTGGTATGATGCCATTGCATAAAATTCAACCAAACTTTACTGTTGATGATTATTATAGATGGTGGGTCATACATTTATGGGTAGAATTAACTTTTGAATTATTTGCAGCGGGTACTATTGCATTCTTTAGTGTTTCACTTGGGCTTGTTTCGCAGAAGACTGCTGAAAGAATTATGTTCTTCGAACTGTTTTTAATGATGATGGCCGGTACATTAGGAGTAGGGCATCACTATTGGTGGCAGGGGCTTGATGAGTACTGGATTGCTATTGGTGGAATTTTTTCAGCAATGGAGCCATTACCTCTGGCTTTAATGATTATTGAAGCCTGGAAAAACTATAGAGAGAAACGTGCAGAAGGTGGAGAAGTGAATCAATTTACTACTCCATTTATGTGGATTACCGGTTCAGTTGTTTTAAACTTTGTTGGTGCAGGAATCTTTGGAATGGTTATTAATACACCTACTATCTCTTACTATTCTCACGGTACATACTTAATTATGCCTCACGGACATACTGCATTATTAGGTGCTTTCGGATATATTTCAATAGCATTCCTTTATATGACTTCAAGGGCAAATGCTTTAGCCAATGGTTATATCTGGAACGATAAATTAAGTAAAATCTCTTTCTGGTCTTTAACAATTGGAGTATTGCTTTTTTCTTTGCCTACAATGATGATAGGCTTAGAACAAACAAGAGCATCATCCGAAATGGGTTACTATTTTACCAGAACCCGTGAAGCACTTCAAGGCATGGAAGGCTGGATGTGGTTCAGAATTCTACCAGATGCCATGATGATTGGTGGGGCAGTTGGAGTGTTTGTCGATTTATTTATGAAAACTTTTATGGGTAAAAAGGCAATAGCTTAATATTACTCATATAAAAGAAAAATGCCCGGATTTCAATTTGAAATCCGGGCATTTTAGCATGTAAGTAAGTGCTATTGAATGTAGACCTTACGTGTTTTTATTCCATCAGTTCCAACAACTCTTGCTACAAAGTATCCTTTTGCAGCATTGATTGTAATATTGTTTTTACCTTCAGAAATTTGCGATGATGCTATCATTTTTCCGGGCAGGTCATAAATCTCAATAGTGCCTGAAAACCCTGACGGAGCATCAACGATTACTGAATTCTGCCAACTGTAAATCCTTATGCTTTCCATTATTCCGGCAGGATTGTCAATGCCCAGCGGACTTGCAAAGTGTATCACAAATCTATCCTGATCATCTAATATTGTAGAGCTGAATGTGTATTCAGCGTTTTCTCTCAGGTTTTGAAAAACCATATCTTTTTTATCTTCAAGATATATAGGAAGGTCGGAAGGGAAATTATCTATTCCGCTTGCAATCAATGTAAATGAACCATCATTTCCGGCAAAAAATCCAACAGGAACAGTTTCATGATCTTCAACAGATGTCATAAAATTAACAGCCTGATTTGTGCTCCCGTTTACCGTAAATAGTTTTGGAGACGGAACCTTTGTAAAAAGTTTATAGGCATCAAAATCATTATCAAATCCATCTGTTGCTGCATTATTAAATGCAATTACACATTCATCAGAATATGTATCATTCTTCACAGCAAGCCTTAGGATATTGGCCTCAATAGTTCCTCCTTTATAGAATTCTGTGGAAGGACTTGCAACTCGCTGTGATTGGGGAATAGTAAGACTATAAGAAGACTGACTTCCTAATGTGTCGCTGGTCCTAACCCAAAAGCCCTGCGTTGCAGCAATATAGCCATTGGTTTTGCCATTTGTTCCTATATTCCCATTGAAATTCCAGGTTTTGTAATTTCCGGAAGCATAGTCATACAGATATAATGTTGAACTCACATAATTCAAATTCCAGGATGCATCTCCATTCCAGTCAACAACACAGGGAAAAGGATTTCCGATAAGGTTCCAGCCTGAATTGTTTGTTGACGGAGTAACTGTCAGTGATACGTTTATATCGGATTTGTTTCCAGTTCCTTTAAACTTAACAATATCTGGATTTCCTGTAACAGGCCACACAAAATAACCTTCTCCAACATTCAGTGGGTCTGTTAGTTGGTACAAATTCTGAAATGAGTCTGTAGTCTCGTCATACGAATAAATATACATATCAGTATAGGGCGCGATTGTCTGGCTTGTCATAGGCGATGAAATAATGTGCCATTGGTTCTTTTCAATATATTGTTGAACCTCCAGTTCTCCGCCACCAGCGAATGCAAGGCTGCCTCTTTCAAGAAGAGAGGGGGAATATGTCTGATCGTCCAGAACGGTCAGATCACCTCCGCCGGCAACCTTCAGAGTGGTACTTGTGTTGATAATAACATTTGTACCGGGCTTAACTTTCATCCCTTGTCCAAAACTCAGCTGAGAAATGAGCAGAAGGAATATTGCCGCATTTATAAATCTTGATATTTTCATAATATTTGCTTTTAAATCAACAAAATAAATTTTTAAGTCCGTTCATAAACGGAATTACTTATTTGCTTTGAGCTTGTTGATCTCTGCTTTCAAAGCATTGTTTTCTTTTTCAAGATTTTCAACTTTTTCGTTTAGTTCCTGTAAAGCTTTTGTAAGAATAGGGAGCATCGCTGAAATGTTAACACTTGTGCTTGTCACAGCCACTGATTTTTCGTCTTTTGGGTCCGGAGGGCTTGTTACTTCTCTTACCAGTTCCGGAGCACTATCTTTCATTGCCTCAGCATCAAAAGCGTATGATGTTTCATTATTATCATTTATAATTGAAACAGGTTTAAATGTCATTACTTTTTCTGAAGCATTTAGAAGAGGGGCAACACTTTTTGAGTGTAAAAGCGATCCGTTCTGGTAAATCGAACCATTAACATTAATTTTTCCGTCAAAATAGCCCGACCAGTAATCACCTGAACCAGGTCCTGAGTTTGAGGCTTTTGCGTATAAACCATAATTAAGACCTGGATTATCCTCAGATGCTTTTGTCCAGATTCCCATGTTCCAGTTACCGGCACCGTGTCCAATAGCAAATGTTCCGATATTCATATAATCACAATTATCAGCTTCAGTTATCGCGCCAATATTATTTCCCTGGCTGATGCTATTAGCTTCATTTGCCATTCCCTGAAGACCATAATTATATTTGGCATTTTTAGCAAATCCAGAAACTCCGATATTGTATGAAGTTAAATTTGCTCCATACGACAGGCCTTCATAAGCCCGGTTTGTACCGCCTGTACCATTTATATAACTGTAAACCCCGGCGTATTTTGAACTATTGGTACTTCCTCCGGTAATTTCGAAAACTGCACCATATTCTTTAGTGTCTGTAACCGATTCAAGCAGGTGAAGTCTGTAATTAGGATAAATATTGTTTAACCCGACAAATCCATCGGTATAATCAATGTACATTGCATTTACTCCGCTACCTTTTACGTGGAGGATGGAGTTTGGAAGGGGGTCGCTGCCATCTTTATTAATAGCAACCTGTGTGTAAGCCAATGAAGTGCTTAACAAAACGATTGTAAGAAGGATTAATTTTTTCATAGTTCTGTTTTTAAATGATAAATTAGTAATGATATAATATTATATAAAACAATTACGAAGGTTAAATGTTTAAAGAACGATTGAATCTTTTTAAAATGAATAATTTTTATCCCTTAACAGTTGCCATACACTCACTCTGATCTTTTATCTTTTTTGTCATAATGAAATAATCGCAGGAATTACAAGCTTTTCTATCAAGAGTGTCAAGTGTACGTGGGCAGTAAATCCCTTTTTTTCTTAGCGTCTTATTGTGTCCAATCCGTGTTTCAGGAAATTTCCCCTTTTTTGTGAAGAAAATATTAAACCCAAGTATCATTATTGATATAAGAACTAAAACCGTAGTAATGATAAAAATCTGGAACATTCTCTTTTTTTGCAAAAATACTATCATTTTAAATACATATATATATTTTTTTTAAATAATGCTTGATTTGAGCATTTTAATCTTGTACTTTTGATTTTTTAAAATTACGTTTTGCAGTGTAAACCATTAAAGATTAAAATAATAGTATTAAGCTTATCAATTCTCTTAATCTCATCTTTCCACCTTTTTTCCAGATGTAATGGGGAAGTATTCAATTGTTCGTAAGATTGTTGTTGGTAGATGAAAATGAAATAATCAAGTTTCTAACCTTATAGTTGTATCGAACCAATAAAAGCATAATCTGATTGTTTTAGCATTACAGATTTCAATCTCATTTTTCCACTTGTTATATCCTAATATTGCATACTTTTGCACCGATGAAAAATATTAGAAACTTTTCCATAATAGCCCACATTGATCATGGTAAGAGTACACTGGCGGATCGCTTACTAGAACTTACCGGAACGGTTACGGAACGTGACCTTCAGGCACAGGTGCTTGACGATATGGAACTAGAACGAGAAAGAGGAATAACCATTAAAAGTCACGCCATTCAGATGGAATATGAGCATAATGGCAAAAACTATATTCTCAACCTGATTGATACTCCCGGGCATGTTGATTTTTCTTATGAGGTATCAAGGTCAATTGCTGCCTGTGAGGGGGCTCTGCTGATAGTTGATGCGTCACAGGGTATTCAGGCTCAGACAATTTCAAATCTTTACCTTGCAATCGAGAATGACCTTGAGATAATTCCGGTATTAAATAAAATGGACCTTGAGGCGGCTATGCCCGAGGAGGTTAAAGATCAAATAGTTGATCTGTTAGGCTGTAATAGAGATGATATAGTTGAAGCAAGCGGAAAGACAGGATATGGTGTTGACCGTATTCTGGAGGAAATTATTAAAAAGGTGCCAGCTCCAAAAGGTGACCCTGATGCCCCGTTGCAAGCATTGATTTTTGATTCTGTTTTTAATTCTTATCGTGGGATAATTGCATATTTCAGGATTATGAACGGAACTATAAGGAAAGGCGATTTTGTTAAGTTTGTAAATACAGGTAAAGAATATAATGCTGATGAGATAGGGGTGCTGAAGCTGGAGATGCAACCCCGCAAAGAACTTAGTGCCGGGGATGTGGGATATATTATTTCAGGAATAAAAACATCAAAAGAGGTAAAAGTAGGAGATACTATTACTCAGGTCTCTAATCCCTGTGATAATACAATCGAAGGCTTTGAAGATGTTAAGCCGATGGTATTTGCCGGTATTTATCCCGTTGATGCCGATGATTACGAAGATTTGAGGGCTTCCCTCGAAAAATTGCAATTGAATGATGCCTCTTTGACTTTTGTGCCGGAATCTTCTGCTGCTCTCGGATTTGGCTTCAGATGTGGTTTCCTGGGATTACTGCATATGGAGATTGTTCAGGAAAGACTTGACCGTGAATTTGATATGGATGTTATAACGACTGTTCCCAACGTGTCATTTATTGTTTATAAGTCAAAGGGAGAAAAGATTGAGGTACATAATCCTTCGGGAATGCCGGAACAGAAATATATTGATCATATTGAAGAGCCATACATAAAAGCCCAGATTATCACAAAGTCGGAGTATATAGGGTCAATTATGAAACTTTGTATTGATAAAAGAGGAACATTGACTAATCAGATATATATTGGTACCGACCGTGTCGAGATAACCTTTGAAATGCCGTTGAGCGAGATTGTTTTTGATTTCTACGACAGACTTAAGAGTATCTCAAAAGGGTATGCCTCTTTCGATTATTATCAAACAGGGTTTAAACCGGCAAAGCTCATTAAACTGGATATTTTATTAAATAGTGAGAAAGTCGATGCTCTTTCCACTTTGATTCATGTTGATCATGCTTACAGTTTTGGACGAAGAATGTGTGAAAAACTAAAAGAGCTTATTCCCCGCCAGCAGTTCGATATTGCAATACAGGGAGCAATAGGTACAAAGATTATTTCCAGAGAGACGGTTAAGGCTGTAAGGAAAGATGTTACTGCAAAGTGTTACGGTGGCGACATTACACGGAAACGGAAACTTCTCGAAAAACAGAAAAAGGGTAAAAAGCGTATGCGACAGGTAGGAAATGTGGAAGTGCCTCAGCAAGCATTTATGGCTGTTTTAAAGCTGGACTAATCCAAGTTAAAAGTTTGAAAAATATCCTGTAACATTGAAGTCATGAAACTGAAAAACTAATTGATGATAATGATACTTCATTGATGGATTAGTTGGTTATTGAGGCCTCAATTCAAAACTTTATTCAATTCCATATAATGGGAATCAAAAAATCTTGTTATTTTAGCAGGCTGTATTTTTTGAATGTATATGGATAAGGTTTACAATACAAAAATGGGTAGTCTTATTATAGGGGGTTTACTCCTCCTATCCCTTTTTTTTATCCTTCCTTTCAACTCGTATTCCCAGTTTTATAATGGCTCACAGATGAGTTTCGGGAAAAACCGAGTGCAGTATAAAGAGTTTTTCTGGACATATTATAAGCTTGAAAATCACGATATTTATTTCTACCTCGGAGGTAAGAAACTCGCTATTTATACTGCCAAATATGTCAAGGAGAACCTGGGTGAAATTGAAGATAAGCTTGATACGGGCATTGATGATAAGATGCAGTTTATCATATTTAATACGTACAGCGATTTGAATCAAAGTAATATAGGACTTATTGAAGGCGAATCATATAATACAGGCGGAGTAACTCAGATAATCGGGAAAAAAATATTACTCTATTTTAATGGAGATCATAAGGATTTTGACAGGCAGATAAAATCAGGATTGGCACAAATTATTGTTAACCAATTGCTTTATGGAAGTTCTGTTGGCGCACAAATCAAGAACACCTCTCTTTTCCCTTTTCCCGACTGGTATATGAACGGGCTTGTCTCCTATATTTCTGAAGATTGGAATACAGACATTGATAATCGCGTGAAAGATGGTATGTTGTCAGGCGAGTTTGCGAAATTTAATCAACTTACAGGAGAGCAGGCAACTGTGGCCGGACATGCTTTCTGGTATTTTATTTCAGAAAAGTATGGAAGTTCTACTATCTCTAATATTATCTATATGGCGAAGGTTAGCCGGCGTCTTGAAAGTGGATTCCTGTATGTTTTAGGAAAATCGTTTTCTGACCTTGTAAAAGATGCTACTGCATATTATAAGGCACGATATTCATTGACTGAGGCCGGGGGTGAGATTCCTGATGAATCTATTTTGAAGAAGGTAAAATCAAATACTGTTTATAGCAAGTTACGTCTTAGCCCTGATGGGAAATATGCAGCCTATACAACAAATCAGTCTGGACAATACAAAGTTTTCCTGAAGAATCTGCAAACCGGGAAGGTGAAAAAAATTATGAAAGCAGGATTCAGGCTCGACGAAAAGATTGACCTTTCATATCCTTTGCTTGCCTGGCATCCTATGAGTAGTGTGCTCTCAATAATTGTTGAAAAAAAAGGTGAAACCTGGCTTTATTCCTATTATCCCGGTGAAAAGAAATTTGAAAGTGTGATTCTGTATCAGTTTGAAAAAGTTCTTGACTTCTCTTATTCCGACGAAGGAAGCGACTTTGTGATGTCAGCTGTACAGAGGGGTAATTCTGATATTTTTGTATATAACATTGCATCAAATTCATTCAGGCAGGTCACAAAGGATTTTTATGATGACCTCTATCCGAGGTTTATTAAAAATTCAACTGAAATAATCTGGAGCTCCAACCGGGACAATGACACTATCAGGTTTGAAAAAAAATATAAACCGGGAAAGACACAGAAGCGTTATGATCTTTTTCTCTATAATCTTAAAGGGAAAGGTAATATTCTGCGCAGGGTTACAAAAACGCCACTTGCCAATGAAATAAAAGCAATGGAGTATGATGCCGGATACATAACTTTCCTGAGTGATGAAAATGGTATCTATAATAGATATATCGGGCAATTCGATAGTACAATCAGCTTTGTTGATACTACGACACACTTTCGCCATTTTACAAAATATTTTCCCATTACAGATTATTCAAGAAGTATAATTGATCAGGATGTAGTTCCCGGAATCTATAAATATGGTCAGATTATCTATAAAGACACAAAATTTAATATTCAGATTCTTGATCAGTTACCCCCGGAAGACTTAAAACCTGTGAGTCTTAAAAAAACTGTGTTTATGGATCAGCTGATAAATATTTCGGGAGAAAGGGATGCTTCTGGAGAAGCAGGCAGTATTATGCCCGGAAAGACAAAGAAGCATGGCTTTCATACTGTTAAACTTAGCGAGGCAATGAAGGAGATTCAGGAGTCTGATACTACATCTTCAGAATTTGATATTAATAATTATCAGTTTGATAAACAGGGATATGCAGGTAAGGATACAGTCGATTATACCGGTGGAAATATCAAAGTTGCACTTCCCGGACAGCATCTTGGGGATCAGGAAGAGCCGACAAAAAGGTTGAACTACAATGTCGAATATTTCCTTAGTCAGATAGTTACTCAGATTGATTTTTCATATCTTAATCAAATGTATCAGCCTTTTTCCGGAGGCACATCTCCTATCTATCTGAATCCGGGGTTTAATGCTCTGTTAAAAATCGGGGTTATGGACCTTATGGAGGATTACAGGATTACTGGCGGTGTGCGATTGAATCTAAATCTTATTAATAATGAGTATCTGTTTAGTTATACTAATCTAAAAAAAAGGCTTGATAAGGAGATTGTTTTCCACAGGAATTCATTTGAGAATTATAACGGGTGGGAAGTGCTTCGGATATATTCTCACGAACTGTTTTATAAGGTTACCTGGCCTTTTAGCAGAGTTGCCGCTGTGAAGGGAACTATATCGTACAGAAATGATATGGGTGTTTATCTGTCAACTGATGTATTCAACCTGTCAAGACCAAATCAGTACAGGAACTGGGCAGGAGTAAAGGGGGAGTTTGTATTTGACAATACAAAAAATCTGGGATTGAATTTGTATGAGGGAACACGCTATAAAGTATTCGGAGAGTATTACCAGTTGGTAGATAAGCAGGCAAATAATCTTGTTGTTCTGGGTTTTGATTTTAGAAATTATCAAAGGGTTCACAGGACATTAATTTGGGCAAACCGGTTTGCAATAAGTACATCCTTCGGGAATAACAAGCTTATTTATTATATGGGTGGTGTTGATAACTGGCTTTTCCCGAAATTTAATGTAACAACTCCGATAGATTATTCACAGAATTATGCCTATCAAACTCTTGCAACCAATTTGCGCGGGTTTCATCAAAATATAAGAAATGGGAATAGTTTTGCTGTTTTTAATACTGAATTGAGGTTTCCCATTTTTAGATATTTTGCAAATCGTCCCATAAAATCTGATTTTCTGAATAATTTCCAGTTAGTTGGTTTTGGAGATGTTGGTACAGCATGGACAGGCCTTCATCCCTATTCGGATGAGAATTTTCTTTATACAAGGATTATTGAGCAGAATCCTATGAGAATAACTGTTCGTGTGCAGAAAGATCCTATTGTTGGAGGCTTTGGTGGGGGAGTCAGAACCCGCTTGCTTGGCTACTTCCTTCGTGCTGATGTTGCCTGGGGAGTGGAAGATCTGGAAGTACTACCAGCGATTTTTTAT
>JAOZOC010000778.1 GCA_029933495.1 Bacteroidales bacterium | reverse complement strand
CTGACTGACAGATTAATAATAGTATTGTTAAAAAACCCCGGTAATTATGAGAATCATAACAAAACCTTTTCCTCTTCTGATCATTTTGATCGTTCTTGCATTTTCTTCCTGCAAATCACCAAAAAATGAAACTTTTGAAATCGGGAAAGATAGTTTTTTGCTAAATGGCAAGCCTTACGTGATTCGTTCGGGGGAGATGCATTTTATGCGGATACCTGAAGCCTATTGGGAACACCGTCTGATAATGGCCAAAGCAATGGGATTAAACACCGTGTGTGCTTATATGTTCTGGAATGCACATGAAGAGAATCCCGGAGAATTTGATTTTACAGGACGAAGAGATGTAGCGAAATTTTGCCGGCTTGCACAAAAAGAGGGTCTGTATGTAATACTAAGGCCCGGGCCTTATTCCTGTGCTGAGTGGGAGTTTGGAGGTTTTCCGTGGTGGCTATTGAAAAAAGAAGATATTCAGGTGCGTACGCGTGATCCCTATTTTATGGAGAGTGCACGGAAATATTTGATGGAAGTGGGTAAACAACTGGCACCGCTTCAGGTCACCAAAGGAGGTCCGATATTAATGGTTCAGGTTGAAAATGAATATGGCAGCTACGGTAACGACACAGTCTATATGGGTAAAATTCGCGATGCTCTCCTGCATGCAGGTTTTGAGGTACCTCTCTTTGCCTGCGACGGACCATCACAAATGAAAAATGATAAGCGCAGTGATCTTTTCAGTGTAGTCAACTTTGGAGGGAATCCTGAACCGGCTTTTGCGGCACTCAGAAAACTGCAAAAAACAGGGCCTCTTATGTGCGGCGAATATTACCCGGGCTGGTTTGATTCGTGGGGAAAACCTCATCATACAGGGAATACAAAAAAAATTACGGAAGAGTTGAAATGGATGCTAGACCACGACGCATCGTTCAGTATCTATATGGCACACGGCGGCACTTCCTTCGGCCTTTGGTCGGGAGCTAATTGTCCACCATTTCTTCCTCAGTGCTCAAGCTATGATTATGATGCGCCAATAAGTGAAGCCGGCTGGGAAACAGAAAAGTTTGATGCAATCAGAGACCTGTTCTCAAATTATTTACAAGAAGGTGAGACACTTCCCGATATTCCGGCAAAGAATCCGGTGATATCCATTCCGGCTTTTGAATTATCTGAGATAGCACTTGTTTTTGATAATCTTCCGGATGGTATTAAGGATGAATTTCCTAAAAATATAGAATTGTATGATCAGGGATATGGATGTATAGTTTACAGGACGAGACTGAAACCTTCCGCCGATGCGCTGAATCTACATATTGATGAAGTTCACGATTTTGCAGTGATTTTGCTTGACGGTAAAAACATCGGCACGATTGACAGGCGAAAAACAAACAATATCATTCAGCTTCCCGCACATTCCAATGAAGCTCAATTGGATATTTTTGTTGAAGCAATGGGCCGTGTAAATTATGGCGG
>JAOZOC010000777.1 GCA_029933495.1 Bacteroidales bacterium | reverse complement strand
ATAATTATTTTATTATTACCGGTGGCATTTTTAGAAGAATAATTTCTACTTTCGCAGTCAAAAGAAAATAAAGGTTGCCTGATTGCGTTTTCCTCTTTTGGAAATTAATATATTGCTTTCAAATACCTTGGAATCGAATACTTTAAAAGTAAACCGGTAATGATTAATGAACAATTAATATACCCGAAAAGCATTGTTATTGTTGGTGGGTCCAACGATATTCATAAACCCGGGGGGAAAGTCCTGAAAAACATTATGGACGGAGGGTTTGACGGAAAACTTTATGTCACAAATCCGAAAGAGGACGAGGTGCAGGGAATAAAGAGCTATAAGAATCCTGCCGATCTTCCTGATGTTGACCTTGCAATAATTGCGATAGCAGCCAAATACACTTACGACATTGTTAAACTGTTGACAGAGCAAAAAAACACAAAGGCATTCATCATTTTGTCAGCCGGTTTTAGTGAGACGAGCAAGGAGGGAAGAAAACTTGAGGAAAAGATAGTTGAGCAGATAGATAAGTATGACGGTGCATTGATAGGCCCTAACTGCATAGGTGTTCTTACTCCGCAATATCACGGCGTTTTTACAAAGCCGATTCCTAAACTTGACCGTAACGGGTGTGATTTTATTTCCGGGTCCGGTGCAACTGCCTGTTTTATTATGGAAGCCGGCATCCCTAAGGGTCTTACTTTTGCAAATGTTATCTCTGTGGGTAACTCGGCTCAGATGGGAGTTGAGGATATTGTCCAGTATATGGATGTTAACTTTGACCCGGAGAGGGATTCAAAGATAATATTGCTTTATATTGAAAGCCTTGAAAAGCCTGACCTGTTGTTAAAACATGCATCATCACTTATTCGCAAAGGTTGTAAAATTGCTGCAATAAAAGCCGGAAGTTCACCGGCAGGAAGCCGGGCTGCATCTTCGCATACAGGAGCGCTCGCGAGTCCTGAGGTAGCTGTTGATGCACTGTTCCGCAAAGCCGGAATAGTAAGATGCTACAACAGGGAGCAATTGGTTACTGTGGCTTCGGTGTTTATGTATCCCGAATTGCAGGGGAAAAATATTGCAGTCATCACCCACGCCGGCGGTCCTGCCGTTATGCTTACCGATGCACTATCTGCCGGAGGCTTTGAAGTTCCTCCTATTGAAGGTAAATATGCCGAGGAACTGAAGTCAAAACTGTTTCCCGGCTCTTCGGTTGCCAACCCGATTGACTTTCTTGCTACCGGAACAGCTGAGCAGCTCGGAACTATCATTGATTATGTGAATGACAAGTTTGATTTTATTGACGGAATGGTTGTCATATTCGGAACTCCGGGATTGTTTCCGATTTATAATGTCTATGATGTTCTGGATGAAAAGATGAAGGCATCCAAAAAACCTATTTATCCTATACTTCCTTCCATTCTTACGGCGGAACATGAGGTTGAGGCTTTTCTTGCAAAAGGCCATATTAATTTTCC
>JAOZOC010000230.1 GCA_029933495.1 Bacteroidales bacterium | reverse complement strand
AGAGGTATTCTGAATTCCTACAATTATAAGATTGTATTCTGATAGCTTTTTAATCAGGTTTTTAGCTTTTATATCCGGAAAACTTTTTAAAAGGTTATAGTGGTCAAATGCTGCATAATTTTCAAGCATCAACTGGAAATCATTCAGTTCAGGATTACCAATCGAAAGAGTGGCCATTTGCAATGTATCCAGCTTCATTAAGGGGATGATGTCATTTTGGTTTCTCACAACTGTTATTGCAGACTTGAATATCTTTCTTGTAATTATCTCATTATTAGGATTGTTAATAATACTATATATTGTATCTGTTTTAATTGGGTTAAAGCTGTTTAGCCCTGCTTTGTACTTCCATTCCAGGATTTTTCTGCATTTTATGTCGATTAATTCTTCAGTTACTTCTCCATTATCAACAGCCTGTTTGATTGTTTTAACGGCTGCGTCTACATTCTGGGGCAGTAATAAGATGTCATTTCCCGCAAGGAGTGCTTTCAACTCTATATCACCTGGTTTGTAATAGTTGGTAACACCTTTCATGTCAAGAGCATCTGTAACTATTAATCCTTCAAAACCATCTTTCTTGCTTAGTATATCAGTAACAACATTTTTTGAAAGCGTTGTAGGAGTGTTTCTTGTGCTGTCAAGCGAGGGGACAAAAAGGTGTGCAATCATCACAGCATTAAGCCCGGTTCGTATAAGCTCTCTGAATGGATAGAACTCAAGTGAGTCAAGCGATTCCCTTGATTTATTGATAACAGGAAGAGTTTTGTGCGAATCGGAACCGGTATCACCATGACCCGGAAAATGTTTTGCAGTTGCAATAATTCCGTTATCCTGGATCCCTCTCATATAGGCAATTCCCTTTGTTGCAACATTTTCCTTATCTTCACCAAATGAGCGGCTGTTGATAACAGGATTATCGGGGTTGTTATTAATGTCAACAACAGGAGCAAAATTAATGTTTACACCAATGGTTTTTAGCTGATGAGCTATTTCGGCTCCGGTCTGATAAACAGGTTCGTTATAATCCATAGCACCCATAGTCATTTGGTAAGGAAATGAAAACGAACTGTCTAACCTCATTCCAAGACCCCATTCGGCATCAAGAGCAATAAAAAGAGGTGTCTTTGCAAGTTTTTGATATCTGTTTGTGAGATTTGCCTGCCTGACCGGTCCTCCCTGAAAGAAACAAAGTCCACCGATATTATATTTAGTTATCAGGCCGGATATCTCTTTGTAATGGGTTTCGCTCTTATTTGAATAAGCCCTGACCATCAGCAGTTGTGCAATTTTTTCTTCTGTTGTGAGCGATTTCAAAACCGAATCTACCCAGAATGTATCGTTTGATTTGATGATAGTATCAGACTGAGCCTGACCTTTTACTGAAAAAGAGAAGATTAATAACAGAAGTAAAAATATTGCACTGTATTTTATTTTCATCCGGACCTGTAAATTAATAAATCACAAAAATAGTTATTGCAGATAATTCAACATTGCTAAAGTATTCCTTTTTCTAACAATCAGTTGTTCATATTATTTTTTATATCATCGTTCTTGTTTTATAAAAAAGAAATATCTTTGAGCAGTAATGTAAAATAGATTGGTTAGGTGAACGTTAATCAGTTGTATTTGTTACAGATAACTTTTATTAAATTATATATTTTGAATAAAAAACTAATATTCACGGTTATTGCATTTCTGCTTATTTTTTCAGGAACTAATGCACAGATACAGGAGGAGGAAGAAGCTAAGCCGCCTCTTACAAGGATTCTCTTTGTCTTTGATGCTTCGCAGAGTATGTTTGGCAGATGGCAGAGCGACATGAAGATAAATATTGCGAGAAGACTCTTATCTAATCTTCTTGACAGCCTGAAAAGCGTTGATAATTTGGAGCTTGCGCTGCGCGCATATGGTAGCCAGTATAATTATCCTCCACAGGTTTGCAACGACACAAAACTGATAGTTCCTTTTGGAGAAGATAATGCAATAAATATTAAGAAAAAACTTAAGACTTTAACACCAAAGGGCACCACTCCGATTGCGTATGCTCTTGAACAGGCAGGATCGGATTTCCCTCCCTGCGAGAATTGTCGTAACATTATAATCCTTATTACAGATGGCCTTGAGGAATGTAATGGCGACCCTTGTGCTGTTTCATACGAACTACAGAAAAAGGGTGTTGTGCTGAAACCGTTTATCATTGGAATAGGGAGGAATTTTGCAGATGCTTTCGATTGTGTCGGGACATATTATGATGCTGCCAATGAGGAGGATTTTAGCAAAGCTCTCAATGTTGTTATTTCACAAGCCCTGAATTCCACAACAGCACAGGTGAATCTGCTGGATCAGTATGGAAAATCGACAGAGACCAATGTGACAATGACTTTTTACGATAATTTCTCCGGCCTTATAAAATATAATTTTGTACATACAATGAATTATAAAGGAATGCCGGATACTCTTGTGATAGATCCATTGCTTGCTTATGATGTTGTGATTCAGACAATACCGCCGAAAAAACTTGATAGCGTTACTCTGACTCCGGGAAAGCACACAATTATTGCGCTTGAGACACCCCAGGGTACCCTTGAACTAAAAATAAACAGCAGGGATAAATCGGTGCGTGACCTGAAATGTATTGTTCGGCAGAATGGGAGTATGCAGACCCTGAATGTTCAGTATTTCGGAACATCAGAAAAGTATATCACCGATCTTTATGATCTGGAGGTTCTTACTCTCCCCCGTATCTATATTGATGATGTTGAGATAAAGCAAAGTCATACAACTACAATTGAAATCCCGCTTCCCGGAATAGCCATTATCAATAAAAAGACAAGCGGTTATGGCGGTATTTACTTAGAAAAGGAGAATAAACTGGAATGGGTCTATAATTTCCGGGATAATGCCTCACAACGTGAAACAATTGTTTTGCAGCCTGGAACATACAAAGTGGTGTTCCGCTCAAAATATGCGAAACGGACTTTCAGCACCATTGAACGGACATTTATAGTTGAGTCGGGGAAATCTGTTAATGTGAATTTGTACAGGTAAGGTAGGATGTCATTGTTTTGCTTGATAGAGATGAAATAATAAATGAGGATTTGTTCAAAAAGCTTATCCTATTGTCATTATTCCGGCTCCTGTTTTTCCATCCCGAAGTTAAAAAACCAAAAGTCATCTTTATCTTTATTATCAATCTCTGAGTCCAGATTAAAATCTGCCGGCCAATATCCATTTTCCCCGGCTTTGAGTTTCCATTTAGAGTAAATGTCAACAGAGTCAATTATCCCATTTGCATTGGCATCACCTGCAGTCATCCCCCATATTTGTTGCATTATTTGCTTGTATCCTGCTGCTCCTCCGTAAACTTTATCAGCACCTGTAGTAAAATCATAGGAATAGATACCACCGGTCTCAGTTAATGGTGATGATGAAATGATTGAAAGGTGGTTTCTGTGATGAATAACAACAAACAGGTTGTTTGTAATTGATTGTGCCGCAATGCAGTATGATGCGTTGCTGTATAAATCAACAATTTGTCCGTCGTTCAGTAAAAACGCTGCTCTCCTTGCGATTATCGTTCCTTCTGATGCAACTGAAACTTCTGTGGCATCGCGAAGTTCAATAAGAACCCAATCGGTTATATTTGTATCTGGAATAGCAGAAACTTTTTCACTACCATAATAGTTCCATGGATGTCTGTTAAAGGGTTGGAAAAGAGGTAGAAAGGCCGGATTCAAAATTGTGCTCATCTCATTTTCAGCAAAAGCCCCCTCCAGATAAACTTTCATGTCTAGATTAATTTTATCAAACTCAGAAGTAAAGGAAACTTCCCAGCCGGGTCGGTTTGTTGAGAAGTCACTGTTAAAGTGTAGAAGAATTTTCCCTGAGTTAGCTGTAAGGTCGGGTGGGAGAGAGGTGCTTGAGAATACACCGAGAAGATTATCAGCGGAAATATTATCACCATTATAAACCCAAAGGTAATCGCAACTGAATTCTGTATTAAAACTATTGAACGAAACAGTAACCGAAGATGCTCCGGGTGGAGCTATCAACCAGTATGCATCCGTGTGACTTGAATAATAAGCGGTTCCGCTGCCATCATCAAAAGTCCCTGTGGAATCTGTTATTACCTGCAATCCTGAAATAGCTCCGGGAATAAATGCAGAATATCCAACCTCAAAACCACTGCTTTGAATGGAATCATCTGTTGTGAATTCAATCATCATCTTTCCTGAAGAAGAGATTAAATAAGGTGGAAGGTTATCACCACAATATTCGCCAATTACAGGAGCTGCCGTTGTATCTCCATCATAAATTGTTAAATAATCATAACCCGACTGAATGTTCAGTTTTGAGAAAAACAGAGCTATAGAATCGGCTCCTGGTGGCTCAATTAAATATTGTGTTGTCAGGCTGCTTTGATAATCGTCGGTTCCGCTACCATCATCAAATCTGTTAAATCTGGCAACAAAATCCGCAGAGATATTCAACACTTCAGTTATTGGCTCAATACCGATGATTGCCTCCTGAACCGCTGGGAGTTCTGATAGTTTCTTATTGTAACCTGTTCCGTATCCCCAGTTGAAATGGAAATAATCGTTATCAGAATAACCATCGAGCACAATAAAATGGCCGCCGGTTCCTGAAGAAATACAATAAAAGACAGGCCTCTCCTCGTCAAGCTCATTTCTTAACATACTTTTCCAGATAGAATCAGAAAAATGAGATTTTTTTATCAGTTGGGCTTTAGAAGAATATCTGAAATAATTATAAAAAGCATTCCTTAGACTTGTGGTTCCGGAATAGGAAGATCCGGCAGCATAATCCATTTCAACAGACACTCCGCAATGGAACATCAATTGTGCAACTGCTGCAACCTTTTCCTGGCTGCTTGATGAATTAAGAATATCAGGCATATTTGGCCAGTCATAATAGGTGTTTTTAAAATTAGCTGTTATCGTACCATAATCAGGATCAATATATGAATGAACTCCTATTCCGTTAACCGGAAAATTATGATATTTCAATATCTGGGCCATAGCCGTTGCTCCGCAACCTGTGAGAGCATGGCCGCAACTACCATTTATATCATCCGGACACGAATCATTATAATAACAGGCTTGTGCCCAGCCGGTTGTTAGTAAAGGTGAAACTGATTTTGATGATTGAGCAAATCCCGCTTCAATAAAAATAAAAGAGATAAATGGTAGAATAAGGAGTAGCTTGTATAGTTTCGGGAATGACATAATCGTTTTGTTTTGAGTGTAAAAATACGAAAATAGCGAATACAAAAACATAAATCAGGCTGTCATATCGAATCCTTTGGGTTTGTCTGGTGCGGGAGGGTGAGATATCCCCTTACCTTTATGTGCTGAAATTTGCTAAATCAAAGCAATGCAGCGGAGCATGCTCCGCTGACTATTGCACTTGATTTATTTATTGCACCACAAATTTACACTTCCCAACAGGCATACCTTTACTATAAACCACTGCAAAATAAATCCCCTTTTGCCAACTTTGTACATTTACAATGCTTTCACCCTGGTGCTTGTAAATTTTCTCTTCGTGCATTTCCTCCCCGAAAATATTAAAAATTGCAAGGAATGTCCCACCTCCAGGGGGGACCGAGGGGGGCGCCAGGTGCTCTGTATTCTCATACTCAAAAGTAATCGTACCTTGTGTTGCCGGGTTTGGGTATGCTTTTATCGGTATGGTATTTATAAAAGCATAATATTCCTCCGGTGAAGGTATATCAGTTACAATATAACAATCATCTAAATATATAAAGCC
>JAOZOC010000776.1 GCA_029933495.1 Bacteroidales bacterium | reverse complement strand
TAAATAGACTGAAAAATAATATTTACCCACTAAAATGGTAGTAGAACCAAAAAAAATATAAACTATGGATACAAAACAAGTACTTGAGAACACAATTAAAAGATGCAGGGAAAGACACCTCATTCTCCCGACATATAAACAAATGCGCAATCCGGATTTAATACCAGAAAAGATAAAGGACAAGTTAAAAAATATCGGACTTTGGGACTTAAACTCATTAAACCTTTTCCGCATAACCTGGAAAAATGAACCTACTGAGTTTGGAGGAGGATTTGGTGACGTTAATTTCATCGAAATACCATCAGCTGTAACGGGCATAAAAGCCAGGATAGTTATGCTGGTTGGAAAATATTTTCCGACAGGGGCACACAAAGTTGGTGCTACTTTCGGTCCGTTAATTGAAAAATTGATTACAGGTAAATTCGACCCAACGCGGCAAAAAGCTCTATGGCCATCAACAGGAAATTACTGTCGTGGAGGTGCTTACGATTCATATCTTTTAGGATGTAAATCAATAGCAGTACTGCCGCAAGGAATGTCGCAAGAGCGATTTGACTGGCTGCATAAAGTTGGTGCTGAAGTTTTTGCAACTCCCGGAACCGAAAGCAATGTTAAGGAAATATATGATAAGGTAAAAGAGCTTATCAAGGAACGTGGTGATGAAATTGTTAATCTTAACCAGTTTGAGGAGATAGGTAACTCGCTGTGGCATTATGCTGTTACCGGCCCTGCAATGGAAGAGGTTTTTAATAGTGTTAAAAATAAGAATGACAGATTCAGTGGTGTTTTTCTCACCCAGGGCTCGGCTGGAACTCTTGGAAGTACGGATTATCTGCGTGAGGTTTATCCTTCGGTTAAGGTTTGCGCCGGTGAAGCTCTTCAGTGTCCTACCCTGCTCTATAATGGTTATGGGGAACACAGAATTGAAGGTATTGGTGATAAGCACGTTCCATGGATTCATAATATTAGAAATATGGACCTTGTCGCAGGAATTGACGACAACCCCAATATAAGATTAATGAGGCTTTTTAATGAACCTGCCGGGAAGGAATACCTTAAAAATGAATTAAAAATTGACCCGGAATTGGTTGATAAACTTGAGCTGCTTGGAATATCGTCAATAGCAAACCTTATGGGCTCAATCAAGCTTGCCAAATATTATGAAATGAACGAAAATGATGTTATCTTCACAGTTGCTACTGACTCGATGGAGATGTATCAATCCAGGTTGATTGAGGAAAACGAGAAACACGGAGTTTTTACAACACAAGATGCAGCAGTCAGTTTTGAAGCTGACTTAATGGGTCTTGGTATAGATAACATCCTTGAACTTGGATATTACGACAAAAAGCGTATTCATAACCTAAAATATTTTACCTGGATTGAACAACAGGGAAAAACTGTTGAAGAACTTAATGAACAATGGTATGACGAAAATTATTGGAAAACACGCTATGCAAAGATTGATGAATGG
>JAOZOC010000775.1 GCA_029933495.1 Bacteroidales bacterium | reverse complement strand
ACCGCATTATTCATCCGATGACTCAAAGTCATCGGATGAATATCTTTTGTTACTCAATCATCAATTTACCACTGACTTTTCCCTTGGCTGCCTCTATTTCCATAATATACATTCCGTGCGGGAGTATAGAAACATCAATTGTATTTGTTGTTCCTGTTTGATGAATCAGCCTTTGCCCTATCTGGTTGTAAATATTTATACCTTTGATGATTCCCCCATCTTCTATTGAAACAGAAACCGGGATGCCACCCTCGTTAAAGGCTGCAAGGCCTCCTCCCAAGGTTCCAATCCATTTTGTTCCGTTCTCGTCTATGGCTATTGACCTGACTTTGTTTTTAGGTAACCCTGAATTGGCAGTGTTGTAAAAAGTTGTACTACCTGTGGTTTTATCAAATTGGACTAAACCTCCGTTTGTACCTGCCCAAATACAATTGCCTTCTTCTGCAATGGTATAAACCTGATTCCTTCGAGCTCCGACTTTGTCGAGAGTCCTCGTTTATCGGGATATTAACTACTTCTAAATAGCTTTGATTGGCAAACACCGATAATTCGGTGCAGGCTCTGTTAAGAAGTAGTATAAAAACTGATTTTTTTCCATCAAATGCATATTATTTGACATTTGATTTGT
Organism: Bacteroidales bacterium; assembly: GCA_029933495.1. Taxonomy (GTDB): domain Bacteria; phylum Bacteroidota; class Bacteroidia; order Bacteroidales; family JAADJA01; genus JAADJA01. The sequence continues at coordinate 846 of JAOZOC010000775.1, read as the reverse complement.
CATAAACACAAACGACAAACGAACAGTATATGAAAACAAAAATGAAAACCCTATTAATCGTTATTATGGCAGGATTTCTTGCTTCCTGCACTTCAAATCAGAAAAAGATGGAATCGAAAACAGAAACAAATCCCTTTTTTACCGAATACGGAACTCCTTTTGACGTTCCGCCTTTTGATAAGATAAAACCGGAGCACTATTTGCCAGCATTTAAGGAAGGAATCAAACAACAGGATGAAGAGATTGATGCTATTGTGAATAATAATCAACAACCGACTTTTGAAAACACAATAGTTGCACTGGAGACAAGCGGCGAACTTCTAAGAAGAGTAGCCAGCGTGTTTTACAATCTTACGGAAGCAAATACCAATAAGCAGCTTCAGGAGATTTCCAAAGAGGTCGGGCCGATGCTTGCCGGACATAAGGACAACATTAATCTGAATAAAAAACTGTTTGAGAGGGTGAAGGTGGTTTATGATAATAAGGATGAGCTTGACCTCAACGGCGAGCAGCAAAAACTCATCGAAGAAACATATAAAAGATTTGTCAGGGGAGGAGTAAGCCTCTCAGGTGAGAAAGAGAAAGAGTTCAGAGAGGTGAATAAGGAATTATCTAAGCTGACTTTGAAGTTTGGTGAAAATCTATTGGCTGAAACAAACGATTTCAAAATGGTTATTGATAATAAAGATAACCTTGCCGGACTACCTGATTTTGTAGTTGAAATGGGAGCTGCCGATGCAAAAGCTGATAGCCTTGAAGGGAAATGGGTTTTTACACTTGACAAACCTAGTTTGATACCCTTTTTGCAATATTCTGATAAAAGGGATTTGCGTGAGAAAATCTTTA
>JAOZOC010000774.1 GCA_029933495.1 Bacteroidales bacterium | reverse complement strand
CTTGCTTTTGATCATAACGAAATTGTGATGATGGCATTGAAAAAAGTGTGAAATTTAGGGACAGATTAGTTTTATCCCGGATTATCATTTAATATTAGCATTCTTATACTGCTTATACCTGTCCATTATGTCATAAACAAAATTATAAGGTTCCGAACCGCGGCAGTAACCATATTTCACAACAGAGTCTCTATAGAATTCCGGTTTTGATTTATTAAGAAGGTAATAATCCACATTATTACTCCACACATCAGGATTCATATTATATTTTTCGGCAAGCCTTCGTGCATCATAAACATGGGCTATTCCGGCATTATAAGAGGCAAGGACAAAATTTGTGCGCTCTTCTTTATCTGGAATTATCTCCATAAACTGTTTATCAAGCAATTTTATAAACTTAACTCCTGCTGCAATTTGCTGCTCAGGTGATGAGGTGCTGTCAACTCCGTATTTTTCAGCAACAAAAGGCATTAGCTGCATAAGTCCGTAAGCACCAACCCACGATTCAGCATTTGGAGAGAACCTTGATTCCTGGTAAATCAATGAGGCCAGTAAACGCCAGTCCCAACCTATTTTGCTGCTATATTTTTTGATAATATCATCATAAGGAGATATTTTCCCGCCTCTCTGTTTATCAAAATAGTACTGACTTCTGGCAAAATTGACTGTACGCGTATTTTTAAAGTATTTATTATACAGAAATGCGTATGTTTTTGTCTTCTTAAAAGTTTCCAGCCAACTGTTTATGGTATCAAGCAAGCCATCAGCCCCGGGCTTAACTGCCCAGGCAATATTCTGCGAAAAGCTTATTGCCGTCTTAATGTCAATATCAGTGTAATATTTTTGGTTTACCAAAGCAATGTGCTCGTCGCAAACAGTGTAATCAATTTTTCCTTCTGCAACTTGCGAAATCAAATCTTCAACAGTGGCATCTTCAGACTCAATAACGTTTATATCTGCACCTATTTCATCAGAAAGATTCTTTAATCTTGAAAGGTATGTTGTATTTTTTTGAATATAGATTGTTTCTCCTGCAAGATTGAGAGGATCCCTGATAAGATGCTTCTCAATTTCATCCCAGGTTCTCATCTTACGCCAGTTCTCAGGCTTTCGTTGAACCAAAACCTGCTTAGTCTGAGTCAGAGGGTTTGCAAAAGAGACAATGTCTTTGCGATCTTTTGTAACTGTTAATCCAAGGGCAATCATATCGCACCTGCTCTGTTCAAGGCATTCAAAACTCTCATCCAGACTATTAATTATTTTGATTTCCAGTTTCACCCCAAGATAATCAGCAAATGATTTCAGCAGCTCATACTGATAGCCCATTGGCTCTCCCCTGTATATAAAATAGTTTGTTGAGTTATAATCCGTTGTTGCAATAAGTTTGTTTCTACGCAATACCCTTTCAAGTACAATATTACTATGTTTCTTAATGGCAGTCGTGTCCTTAGCAGAAATTTTCTGTTCCGATTTGTCCCTGT
>JAOZOC010000229.1 GCA_029933495.1 Bacteroidales bacterium | reverse complement strand
CGTCAGTAAATTATGGCAAAAATACAAATAATTCCGGTTATACGGCAATTGCAACAAAAAGCTATATTAGTGTTCTCAGAGAAAAACAAGGAGTACAAAAAGCTATTTCAACCCTTTTACCCTAGGTATTCCTGCAATAAACTCCTTTAAATAAAAAGGTTCGAAATAGGCAATATCCTCAAATCGTTTGCCTTTAAACTTTTCTTTAGCGATTTCAGCCATATTGGCCGCCGACGGATTAATATCATCATAGAATACAGCATTCGGATGTGTTAAAATATCACGACATTTTGAGGCACCATCTCCAAAAAAGATCATCTTATGGTTTCTGAGATATTCAGAAAAAGAATCCGGTTCAATAATTTCTGCTTTGGTTTCTCTGACTTCCTGTGTGTTATTATCAAAAATTGCAGAATAAACCTCCATCCTCCTGGCATCTATCATTGGGCAAAAAAGTGTGGAAGAATCTTCATTTATTAAAATATCAGCCATTCCTTTTGCCATTGATTGCAAAGTGTTAACCGAAATCAAAGGGATGTCAAGTGCATAACACAGACCCTTTGCAGTGGAGACTCCAATTCGCAATCCTGTATATGAGCCCGGGCCTTTGCTTACAGCTACAGCGTCAATATCAGTGTATTCAAGTCCCACGTCCATTAAAATATCATCAGCGAAGAGAGTTACGATTGCAGAATGGGCATTTTTTTCAGAAGATTTTCTTTCAGATAGGACACCTCTGTCACTGGCCAAAGCAACAGAGCAGATAGTTGTGGCAGTTTCTATGCAAAGAATATTCAGCATTTTCTAAACAAGTGTTATTTTTCCTTTTTAAACAGGTCTTTCTTCTCAACTTTGATAACCTCGTCACCATTTTTTAGCTTTTTGGAAACAGCGCGGTATGGTCCGGTAATAACCTCATCACCCTCATTCAGTCCCTCAATAATCTGAATATACATATCATCCTGAATTCCGGTTTTAACCTTTTGCATTATCGCTTTCCCCTCATCAAACAGGAAAACATATTCAACCAACTCTATTTTTTCTTTAGACACAACATCTTTTTCTTCTTCCTGAGAATCTGTCATTTTCTCCTCCTTAACTACCCCTGTTGTGTCAGCACGCGTAGTAACAGCCTGAATAGGAACGGTTAATACATTTCTGCCAGTTTCGGTTTGAATATCAACACTAGCAGACATTCCGGGCCTGAAAGGAGATGATGAAACATTACTTTTATCCATCATATCCTGATATGAGTTTTGAAGAATTAGAATCTTCACTTCAAAGTTAGTGACCTGGTCGGCACTTACTCCTACCACATTTGCAGAAGTTGCCATTTCAGTAACGATACCCTCGAATTTTTTATTCAGATAGGCATCAACTTCAATAATACAAGTATCACCAAGGCTAACCCTTACAATATCATTTTCATTCACTTCTACAACAACAACCATCCTTTTAAGGTTGGCAATTTTCATTATTTCGGTACCTGATGAAAATTGTGATGCTCCGGTTACACGCTCACCTTTTTCCACATTCAAGGTCGAAACGGTTCCGTCAGCTGGCGAATAAATGCTTGTCCTTGTAAGATTTTCTTTTGCTTCTTTGAGTGAGGCTTCTGAGCTATTCACTGAATACCTGGCAGCTTTTACATTTTCCTCAGCGGCATTTACCTCCTCTTTTGCAACCTCATATGCAGATTTGGCAGCATCAAAATCAGACTGTGAGATAACGCTTTGCTCAAATAGTTTTTTATTTCTTTTATAGTCTTCCTGAGCTTTAGAAAACTGAGCTTTTACCTGGGCGAGCCTTGCCTTTGAATTTGCAAGAGAAGCTTTCTGCATCTGTAAAGTAGCAGTAGCTCTTTCATAACCCGAAATGTAAATCTTAGGGTCAATTTTAGCAAGCAGGTCACCATTTTTGACTACATCGCCTTCTTTAACGTACAGTTCGACAACCTCTCCGGAAATATAGGGACTTATCTTTATATCAAGTTCAGGCTGTATTTTTCCGTTGGCCGAAACCGTTTCTATCAGAGTTCGTTTATTAACCTTTTCAATTGTAACTTTTGTCCCATGGTCTTTACCCTCTTTAGTTAAGGCCAGAACAACAAGAACAATTATTAAAATAATACCACCCCATATTAAAAACTTTTTTCTCTTCTTTGATTTGCTCATTTTTTTTGTTTTATCCTTAGACAAGTGTTAACCTGTCTTTATTATTGTATATCTCTTTTCTTTTTTATTACTTTGAGACAAGTAATGTCTTTTCAACAAACTTATCTTGTTAATGTCAATGGCTTTCCAAGGTAGAAGTCAATTACAGTCATTTTAAAGACAAACTCATATTTAGCCTGTATCTGTTCAGAGAGAGCTCTGTTGTACTCTTTTTTTGCATTATTATAATCCATGGAATTTATTAATCCGACACTATATTTCTTTTCAGAATAAGTGAAATTTTCTTCTGTTGCTCCTACTTTCAACTGTGAAGCTTTATGTTTGTTCAATGCAGATGCCGCATCATTGTAGGCCTGCTGAATTACTTTGTAGAGGTTATTTTTTTTCAGTTGCAGGTCGAGGTTTGCATTTTCCATGCCGATTTTTGCCTGTGCAACAGAGGATCGGCTACGCCATCCGTTAAATATTGGAATACGTAGATTAAGAGAAACGGACTCATTCCTATTATCGCGCAGTTGGTCATTGAAAGCCTTAGAACTATAAGACTCGTAACCAGTCCTTTCAGCAATAACAGTTTCATGGCTTATTTCAGTATATCCAATAGGTATCTGTTGTGTAAACGGGTCAGTACCAATTTTATTAGCACCGGAATATCCACTTCCCCAGGAGCCACTCAGTGATAAGCTCGGGTAATATGTGCCACGGGCAATACCAAGAGAACGTTTTGAACTTTCCACCATTGTTTCTGCACTTTTTATTTCAGGTCTGTTTTCGACTGCAGTACCGTAAATTTCTTCGGGGGACATAACATTGTCGGGAGCTTCAATTAATCCAAGCTCTGGGATTTCAATATCAAATCCTTGTGTTGAAGGCAGTTCAAGAAGCTGAGTCAGAGTCAGCAAGGCGATGGATAGATTGTTTTCTGCATCGACAACAGATAGTTGTTCGGAAGCTGCTTGTGCTTCGATTGTCAGCAAGTCTCCTTTTGCGAGTGTGCCAGCTTCAACAAGTTTACTTGTCCGGTCAACCTGCTGATTTGAAATATCAAGCTGATCCTTGGCAATCTGAACAAACTCTTTACTATAAAGTACCTGCAGGTATGCAGTAGCAACACTTATTGAAATTTCATCCATATAAGCATCTGCATCATATTGGGCAGCTTGTTTATTTAGTAAATTTCTTCTTATCGTATTTGTCTGCTGGAGTCCGGCAAACAGATTAAGATCACCTGATAAATACAGGCTGTTTGACCTTACACGATCCGACGCAAATTCGTTAGTAAATGGGTCAACCCTCTGGCCCCAGTTATAACCATGTGATATAAATCCGTTTATATTTGGAAGCATGCCGAGCTTACTCTGAAGAAGTGCTTCATTTTGATACTCTATATTAAGAAGTTGCTTCTTGATATTGATATTATGCTCAAGTGCATAATTTATACACTCCTCAAGTGTCCATTTCTTTTCAGTCTGCGATTTTCCTGTGAATGCAAGAAGAAGAAAAGCTAATAAAAAAACAAAAGTAATCCGTATTCTCATTTGTTGCTTGTTCAATAAAATGATATCCGGAGCAAGAATTTTAGTTTTTACTATCATTGTCAAATAAATTTGATTTAAACATTCTAATTTACCATAAAATATGCCATGTTTGTAAATACCTGAATCATAAAGCCCAATAAATGAAAACTTCAGGGTCTATGGCTATATGTGTCCGCAATATTACACAAGTTGTTCGCATTCGAACAAATATAAAAGTATCAAATGTAGTATCATTTTTTAATATTTGGCAAACGGATAACGTTAAAACTTCATAAAATGTATAACTTTGCTAAGTTAATATTTTGAAATGAAAGTGATTTTAATAATCAAATGAATAAGAAGTGATTAATGAAGTTAAACGTAAGTCATAAAATCATAAAGGGATGAAAAAAGAGTTTACAGAATCAGGTAATATCATTGATGTTATAAATGAAAGGATTTATAAAGGAACTATAACTATTTCGGATGGGAAGATAGTTTCTATTGTTAAGAAGGAAGTTGCAGATGACCGGTATATTCTGCCCGGATTAATTGATGCACATATTCACGTTGAAAGTTCAATGCTTGTTCCTTCAGAATTTGCGAAACTTGCTGTCACCCACGGAACAGTTGCTACAGTGTCTGACCCTCACGAAATAGGGAATGTTCTTGGCATTGCCGGGGTTAAGTTTATGATAGAAAATGGGGGAAAAGTACCTTTCAAATTCTTTTTCGGAGCCCCATCTTGTGTTCCCGCAACGGTTTTTGAAACTTCGGGTGCTAATCTGGGTTCTGCCGAAATAGGAGAGTTGTTAGATATGGATAAGATAAAATATCTTTCGGAGATGATGAATTTTCCGGGTGTTTTATATCAGGATAAAGAGGTCCTGGCAAAGATAGAGGAAGCAAAAAAACGTGGAAAACCTGTTGACGGACATGCTCCCGGACTAAAAGGCAAGGATGCTGAGTTTTATGCTAAAGCGGGTATTTCAACCGACCACGAATGTTTTACAATTGAGGAGGCTCTGGATAAAATTAAATATGGAATGAAAATTCAGATCCGTGAGGGTAGTGCAGCCAAGAATTTCGAGGCTCTCATTCCTCTTATGAAAACCCATCCCGATAAAATAATGCTCTGCTCAGACGACAGACATCCCGATGACCTTGCCGAAGGACATATTAACGGGCTTGTAAAACGAGCTATCAAAAAAGGTTATGACCCGTTAAAAGTCATTAAAGTTTGTACTTATAACCCTGTTTTGCATTATGACCTTGAAGTTGGATTATTGAGACAGGGTGACCCAGCCGATTTTATAATTGCTGATAATCTTACTGATTTTAACATCCTTGAAACTTATATTGATGGAGTTAAAGTGGCCGAAAATGGAAAGTCGCTAATTGAAACCGAAAAGGAAAAAACACCCAATAACTTCAATGCGAAACCTATTTCTGAGACTGATATTACGATCAAAGCCGAAGGAAATGAAGTTAAGGTTATAAAAGCAATGGACGGGCAACTGATTACAGACCTGATTTATTCTAAAACTAAAGTAGAGAATGGGTTTGCAGTCAGCGATGTTGAAAATGATGTGCTTAAGATAATGGTGCTGAACAGATATAAAGATGCAAAACCTGCACTTGGATTTATTACAAATTTTGGCTTTAAAAAGGGTGCTATTGCTTCGACGGTGGCGCACGACAGTCATAATATAATTGCGGTTGGCACAAATGACAGAGATTTGGTACGGGCTGTAAATCTGTTGATTGAGGCGAAAGGAGGAATCTCGCTTGTTGAAAGTGAAAAAGAGATGCTTCTTCCTTTGCCTGTTGCAGGTCTTATGTCGAATGATAACGGATATAAGGTGGCTGAAGCATATGCAGAGATGAGCAAAGCTGCAAAAGAGCTTGGTTCGAAACTTAATGCACCCTATATGACACTTTCGTTTATGGCACTTCTTGTTATCCCCGAATTAAAGCTTAGCGACAAGGGTTTGTTTGATGGAGAGCGTTTTGAATTTTCATCCTTATTTTAAAACTATTATAAATTATCTCAAATATCTACATATTTACTTGCTTTTAATTTAAAATATATTAGTTTTGCCCCCATAAGTCGAATTAAAACAAAGTAAAAAATGGCAAT
>JAOZOC010000228.1 GCA_029933495.1 Bacteroidales bacterium | reverse complement strand
ATTAAACAATCCTTCAAAATCACTAATAATTTCAGGCACAAATGATGTTTACATACAGTCGATTGTAAATGCTATTAATTATCTGCTTTCAAATCTTGGCAGCACGCTTGAATTTGAAAGAGAATTACTTACAAAACAAGGAGATGACAGAGATTTTGAGGCTTTTGTCAAGGAGATGAACAACGGCCAGGTTGGAGCAGTATTAATGTATAATGTGAATCCGGCTTACGATTATTATAACAGTGCCAAATTTGTCAGCGGACTTAAAAAAGTTGGTTTAACAGTTGCAATGTCACAAAAAAATGATGAAACTTCATCTCTTGCTCAGTATGTTTGTCCTGACAATCATTTTCTTGAGTCGTGGGACGATGCTGAGCCATACACCGGATTATATAGTTTAACACAACCTACCATAAGGCCGATTTTTGATACAAGACAAGGTCAGGCAAGTCTTATGAAATGGGCTGGCATAGAAGGAGATTACCATTCATACATTCAAAAGTTCTGGGAGGAGAATCTTTACGAAAAACAAACAGAATTCCTCTCTTTCAATGATTTCTGGAATCATACATTACAGAGAGGAGTGTTTGAGCCAGGTTCTGACACAAAAGAGAGTCCGGTTTACGACTTTACATTCTTCGACAGAGCAGGTAATAAACTAGGAAAAGCAGAAAAAAGTACAGGCATTGAAGCCATACTTTATGAGACTATCGCAATAGGTTGTGGTAATTTTGCAAATAACCCGTGGTTACAGGAGCTTCCTGACCCGATTTCAAAAACTGTTTGGGATAACTTTGTTGCAATTTCCCCTAACTTTGCTGAAGAGCTCGGTTTAGAACAGGATGATGTTGTAAAAGTTAACGGGACAATAGAGCTTCCTGTTTTTATTCAACCAGGACAACCTACAGGTACTGTTTCCATTGCCCTTGGTTATGGAAGAAGTAAGGCCGGGAAAGTTGCTGATGGAATAGGTAAAAATGCCTATCCCCTTTCTCAATTAAAAAATAATACCAGGCAATACGAAATAAATGGTATTACAATTGAAAAAACCGGTGATACTTATTCTTTAGCTACTACACAAACCCACCATTCAATGGAGGGAAGACATATTATTAAGGAAACAACTTTTAAGGAATATAAAAAAGACTCAAAAGCCGGAAATGAAGATCATCACGAGCTGAAAGACAAACTGGTTACAATGTATCCTGCCCCTGATCATCCCGGAGCAAGTTGGGGTTTAAGTTTAGATTTTAATAAATGTATTGGTTGTAACGCTTGTATAGTTGCCTGTCAGGCAGAGAACAATGTTGCCGTTATAGGTAAAGAAGAGGTTAAGAACAGAAGAATAATGCACTGGATCAGGCTCGACAGATATTATTCTACTGATGGCAATGGGGTAGACAAGAATGTTGAATCAGACAATCCGGAAGTGTTCCACCAGCCCGTAATGTGCCAGCATGGCGACAATGCTCCCTGCGAGAATGTTTGTCCTGTTGCTGCTACACCACATAGTAAGGAAGGTCTGAATACTATGGCTTATAACCGTTGCATCGGAACCCGCTACTGTATGAATAACTGTCCTTATCGTGTTAGAAGATTCAACTGGTACAGATATATTGACAATGATGAGTTCGATTATAATTTTAATGATAATATAAGTAAAATGGTACTCAATCCTGATGTTGTTGTCAGGGAAAGAGGTGTTGTTGAAAAATGCTCATTCTGCGTTCAGAGAATTCAGGAGACAAAACTTATTGCCAAAAACGAAGGCCGTGAAATAAGAGACGGTGAAGTTCAACCGGCTTGTGTACAAGCCTGTCCGACTAATGCATTTGTGTTTGGTGACAAAAATCTGAAGGGCTCAAAAATTTCTAAACGCTTTGAAGACGACCGTTCTTATGGATTACTTGAAGAACTTCACACACTACCTTCGGTTGTATATCTAACCAAAGTAAGAAATACAGAAGAGACAGGAAACAATAACAGTGAAAGAATGAGGGATGAATTTGCATCCTGATACAGTTATCTTATGCTATGAATTTTTTGCAATTAAGAGAATAGATTTTATTGAAAAAACATAAATACAATGTATAACAAAGACGTCAGAGGAATATTAATTAAAGGTAATAAATCGTATGGCGACATTACCTCAGAAGTACTTGCCTCACAGGAGAAAAAGGCTCCGTTATGGTGGTATTTTGCAATGTTTGTTGGTTCGGTTATGTTTTTAGCTGGTATATGGGCCATCGGGCAGACCATAATTAAAGGAATTGGGTTATGGGGCAACAATAACAGCGTTGCCTGGGGCTGGGCCATTATAAACTTTGTATGGTGGATTGGTATCGGACATGCCGGTACGGCTTTCTCTATATTCCTGCTCGTCCTAAGACAAAAATGGCGTACTTCCATAAATCGTGCTGCAGAGGCTATGACAGTGTTTGCTGTGCTCGCGGCTGGCTTATTTCCAGTGATACATATGGGACGTATATGGGATGCTTTCTTCATTATGCCTTATCCAAATACCAGGGGATTATGGGTTAATTATAATTCACCTCTTTTCTGGGACGTTGTTGCCATTAGTACATACCTTTTCACATCGGCAGCTTTCTGGTATCTTGGTATGATTCCTGACCTAGCAACTGTACGAGACAGGTCAAAATCAAAAATTAAAAAGCAAATTTTTCATATTATGAGTTTTGGATGGGTTGGTACTGCAAAATCCTGGCTTCGCTTTGAGGTTACAGCAATGATAGTTGGCGGACTTGCTGCTCCCCTGGTAATTGCGGTTCACTCAATAGTTTCAATGGACTTTGCCACAAGTGTATTCCCAGGATGGCATACAACTATCTTTCCTCCCTACTTTGTTATTGGTGCCATTTTCTCAGGTTTTGCAATGGTAATGACACTTATGATTATTATCCGTAAAGAATTTAAACTAGCTGACTTTGTAACCGATAGTCACCTTGAAGCTATAGCTAAGATACTGACATTTATCAGTTTAATAATGGGTACAGCTTATGCAACCGAAATATTCATTGCCTGGTATTCAGGTGTGGATGGTGAGATGTACACATTCTTCCATAACAGGATTACAGGAGATTATGCCGTCCAATTCTGGACAATGGTAAGCTGTAATGCAATTATCCCCCAGTTGTTCTGGTTTAAGAAAGTCAGAACAAATATTACCTGGCTGTTCATAATTTCAATTATCATTAATATTGGAATGTGGTTTGAGAGATTTAACATTGTTGTCACGTCATTAGCCAAAGATTTTCTGCCTGCCAACTGGGTTGAATATAGTGCTACAACAACTGAAGTATTGATTTATGCAGGTACTATGGGACTATTCATAGTTGGTGTTCTTCTGTTTATGCGCTATATCCCGATGATGGCATTGAATGAACTGAAAATGGTTAACAAAGAAACAAGCATTGATAAAAACTAATTATAATGGAAAATACTAAAATAATTGGAGTTTATGATGACGAAAAGAAGCTGTTTGCATCCATCGATAGTATTCAGGAAAAAGGATACGAAATAGCCGATGTTATCACTCCGTTTGCAATAGAAGAGATTTTTGAAAAGCTTAATCTGAAAACCAACATTAACATTGCTGCCTTTTTGTATGCACTGTTTGGTGGTGTTATTGGTGTTTTCCTGTTCCTTTATTATACTGCTGTTGTGGATTATCCGCTTAATATCGGAGGAAAACCATCATTGAGCCTTACCTTTGTTGTAATAATATTTGTCGGGACAATATTTGTTACAGTATTGTTAACATTATTAACATTTTTTATCAGAGACAAGAAAGGCCCGGGGGCAAAAGAACATTTCCAGTATCCGGGTATAACTGATGACAGATTTTTGATTCTAATAGACAAATCGCCGGATCTTACTGATAAGGATATTAAAGGAATAAGTAAAATCCTGTCTGATGGTGGGGCAATAAAAATTGACGAAAAGTAAAAACAACAAATATTCATTAAAGATGAAATATAGTTTTATTATACTGATTATTTCAGCAATCATGCTAAGTTCATGCACTCACGATCCAAACGATCCGGGGAGAGCATATTTCCCTGATATGGCATATTCCGTTCCATACGATGCATATACTACAAATCCGGTATTCCCCGATGGCAGAACAATGCAAACACCTATTGAGGGAACGGTACCAAGAGAGATGATTCCATATCAATATAAGAAGACCTATGATGATCAGTTGAAAGCAGGTCTTGAGCTGGTTAATCCTATGGAAGCTAACGCTGGTAATATTGATAAAGGGAAAGCCGAATATTTTATTTTTTGCTCCAATTGTCATGGGATGAGTGGGAAGGGTGATGGACACCTCTATACAAGCAAACTTTTTACTGCAAAGCCAACTGATTTAACAGGTGATTATATTCAGGATAAACCTGACGGAGAGCTCTATCATATTATTACTTTGGGCTCGTTATCAGGTTTAATGGGTGCACACGGAGGTCAGATAAAACCTGATGACAGATGGAAAATAATTACATACGTTAAGAATAAGTTTTAAAATAAGTTACAGATTGTCTGTTTAATACAAAAATAATTCAAAATGGAAGAAAAGTTCACATTTTCACCGAAACTAAAATATTTCTCTTTTGCACTGATAGCTATCGGAATTATTACTTTCATAATTGGCTATATGAGCAATCCTGAAAGGGCCTGGGCCAATATACTAATCGGTAATTATTATTTTCTTGCCCTTGCAATAGGTGCAACATTTTTTCTTGCCATTCAGTATATTAGTCAATCGGGTTGGTCATCTGCATTTAAGAGAATACCAGAGGCTATGGCCGGTTACATTCCTGTAGCTGCTATTATTATGCTTTTGATGATATTTGGGATAAATTACCTCTATTCCTGGACAAATCCCCACGAAGCAGGGATTTTTGACGAACACGAGCTCCATTTGCTTCATCATAAAGCACCATACCTAAACGTTCCCTTCTTTATAGCAAGGATGGTTATTTATTTCCTTCTCTGGGTTGTCCTGACAAAATATCTCAGAAAATTATCACTGAAAGAGGATATCGAAGGTGGTTTGGATAATTTCAACAAGAGTGAATTGTATTCAAAAATTTTAATCTTTGTATTAGCTATAACTTTCACATTTGCTGCTTTTGACTGGTTAATGAGCCTGGAACCTATATGGTTTAGCACATTATTCTCAGTTAAAAATTTTATATCAGCCTTTTATCATGGTTCGGCAGTTATTGTGCTAATTGCTATTTTATTATATAATAAAGGATATATGCAGTTCCTTAACAAGGCACATCTGCACGACTTTTCAAAATATATTTTTATGCCGGCCATTCTCTTTGGGTATCTGTGGTACTCTCAATATATGCTTATATGGTATGCAAATATTCCTGAAGAGACAACATACTTCATTACACGAAGAGGATTAAGTCAAAATCTATTTGTACTCAATGTTATGCTTAACTGGGCTATTCCTTTTGTTGTTTTATTGCCTAATTTCTTTGCAAAAAATAAAAATGTTCTAATTGCAGTTATAATAATTATCCTTGTTGGACATTATGTGGATATTTATGAGGAGATAATGCCAGGTGCAACCGGTGAATATACTTTCGGATTTATTGAGGTTGGTACCTTCCTTGGTTTTGCAGGTTTATTTATATTTATTACAGCCCGCTGCCTGAGCAAAGCTAATCTTATTCCAATAAATCATCCTTACCTAAACGAAAGTCTTCATCATTCAGCACATTAGCTTGTGTTTTTAAAAAAGATATTTAAAGCCTCTGAGTTTTCAGGGGCTTTATTATTTCTCTCATTTCTCAAATC
>JAOZOC010000773.1 GCA_029933495.1 Bacteroidales bacterium | reverse complement strand
TCATATATCTCCGACAGGGCAGCAATTGCATTCTGTCCTGCTTCTGTGGGTTCACCGCCAATCAGAACACGGTCGGCATTCAGCAGATCTCTGATAGCAGTACCTTCAGCGAGGAATTCAGGATTCGACAGGACAGTCAGTTTCAGATTTCTTTGTTCGGCAGCAAATATCCTTTTAATGGAAGATGCTGTTCTGACCGGCAGAGTTGATTTTTCAACGACAATTTTATCTGTTGTGGCAACCTCGGCTATTTGTCTTGCACACAGCTCAACATATTTAAGATCGGCAGCCATTCCCTTTCCTATTCCGTAGGTCTTTGTGGGTGTGTTAACCGAGATGAAGATCATATCTGCATCCCTGATCGCCTTATCAACATCTGTCGAAAAGAAAAGGTTTTTACCTCTGATTTCATTAATGATATCCGACAGTCCCGGTTCGTAAACGGGCAGGTCATCAAGATTTTCAGAATTCCAAAGTGCAATTTTTTCTTTATTGATATCAACCACATTAACCCTGATGTCTGGATTTTTCAGTGCAATGACTGCCATTGTCGGTCCACCAACATATCCGGCTCCGATGCAGGCAATTGATTTTACTTTTGTCATAGATAAGAAGTTTTAACAGATATACCAACAGTTTAACTGTTTCTGATATCCTCAATAAATGATTTGAAAAATACTAGCTTGTTTTTTAATATAGCATACACTATTTCAGTATCAATTCTTTCGTAGCGATGTACAATAAAATTACGAAACTTAACCATTTCATTATATTCGGGAATGGGTTTTAATATATTCAATTTCTGTAATCTTTCAATACTCTTGGCCGAACTGTTTTGTGGAGGAATTTTTTCAATTGCCAGAATTCGTTCACTTACATCAATCATCATTTCAATGGCAACCTGTAAAGCACGTTCAGATGCATTTTGCAGTAAGGTGCTTTTTTGAAACTCTTCAAATGAAGTAATTCCCCAGCTATTTATCTCCTCCAGTTTCTGTTCAATAACTCTCAGCTTACTTTCAATTATCCCATTGTACTTCATAACCACGATATTTAAGTTGTTTTTTCATCCAGGCCTCCCGGTCTTCATACAATCTGCAGGTTAAGGAATAAAAATCTGCATAATCATCAAGTGCTGAGTCGCGAATAAAAATAATTTTCCCTTTAAGCGCTTCCATAGCTATTAATTCTCCTACATTATTTAAAATCAACAGATCACAAGAATATCCCGGAATGACTTCTTCTGTGATACCAATAATCCCGGAAATCAATTCCGGTGAGCGATTATCAGGCTTTAGAAACACTGCAATATCTACATCCGAGCTATCCGAAAAATTTTCTGTTACTGCCGAACCAAAAATGAGAGCAAATGCTATTTGCGGAAATTCGGAATCAAGTCTTTTCGACAATTGTTTTATTATACGGCTATTTAACCCCATTTAAAGATTTTTTTTCTGGCACAGCTTCGCCCCGTCAGTCACATAA
>JAOZOC010000227.1 GCA_029933495.1 Bacteroidales bacterium | reverse complement strand
GTTCAAATGATTCAAATTTATAAATCAACAGCGGATCTTTTTGCTCATAGGTTGCTGCCTGAACCGATTGTTTCAGGTCGTCAAGTTCACGAAGATGCTCTTTCCAGGCATTATCAATATGGCTAAGTGTAACTCCTTTTTCAATTGCAAGAAGAACTTCCTGCCCGTCATTTTCAAAAGCTCTCTTGAGATTTGCAATAACCTGCATCTCTTTTTTACCATCGGTTATAGGTATAGCAATATTCTCATATTTAGAATTATTTTCAAAAACATCCCTTATCACCGGCATTGCACTTTCGCGAATCCTTTCATTCTTCAGCTTATAGGC
Source organism: Bacteroidales bacterium (assembly GCA_029933495.1). GTDB lineage: Bacteria > Bacteroidota > Bacteroidia > Bacteroidales > JAADJA01 > JAADJA01. Next base: position 5,510 of record JAOZOC010000227.1, on the reverse strand, counting down.
CTTATAGATAGTTTCAAAAAGCTGTTCAGAAATATCTTCTGTTTTCTTCGATAAGAAATCATCCTCGGAAAATGGGCTTTCCACTGCAAAAATTGTAAGAAGCTCGCGTTTGAACTCTTCATAATCTCTGTTATCCTGATGCTCAATGACAATTTGCTCAATTGCATCATACATCATATTTGAGATATCTATTGCAAGTCGTTCACCGAACAATGCATGATGTCGTTTTTTATAAATCACCTCACGCTGGGCATTCATCACATCGTCATATTCAAGCAGCCGCTTACGAATTCCGAAGTTATTTTCTTCAACCTTTTTCTGAGCTCTTTCAATGGATTTAGTAATCATTGAATGCTGGATCACTTCCCCTTCCTTGATACCCATACGATCCATTATCTTTGCAATCCTTTCGGAGCCAAACATTCGCATCAGGTCATCTTCAAGACTGACAAAAAACTGTGAGCTTCCCGGGTCTCCCTGACGACCTGCACGACCACGCAACTGACGGTCAACACGCCTTGACTCATGACGTTCAGTACCCACAATTGCAAGTCCTCCTGCATCTTTCACTCCATCCCCCAACTTAATGTCAGTACCACGACCCGCCATATTGGTAGCAATAGTCACAACACCCGGCTGGCCGGCTTCCTTGACTACATGTGCTTCCCGTTGGTGAAGTTTTGCATTCAGAACATTGTGCTTTATCTTCCTCCTGTTAAGCATGCGGCTCAACAGTTCCGATGTCTCCACGGATGTGGTACCAACCAGAACAGGCCTCCCCGCCTTCACAAGTTTGTCAATTTCATCAATAACAGAATTAAATTTTTCTCTTTTGGTTTTGAACACCATATCCTCTCTGTCATCCCTGATAATTGGCTTATTTGTAGGAATCACAACTACCTCCAGTTTATAAATATCCCAAAGCTCACCGGCTTCTGTTTCAGCAGTACCTGTCATACCAGCCAGCTTCTTATACATCCTGAAATAGTTCTGAAGAGTAATGGTAGCATATGTTTGAGTAGCAGCCTCAACTTTCACATCTTCCTTTGCCTCAATGGCCTGATGCAGTCCATCGGAATATCTACGTCCTTCCATTATACGACCGGTTTGCTCATCAACAATCTTAATCTTGTTGTCCATAATTACATACTCCACATCCTTCTCGAACATAGTGTACGCTTTAATCAACTGGTTGACAGTATGGACTTTCTCAGATCTTATTGAGAAATCGCGTAAAATGTCGTTTTTCTTTTCTGCCCTTTTATCTTCTGACATATCTGCCTTTTCAAGTTCGGCAAGGTCAGCACCAATGTCGGGCAGGATATAAAAATCAGGATCATTAGCAATATCATTCACAAAGTCAATACCTTTATCAGTTAGGTCAACAGAATTATTTTTTTCATCAATAACAAAAAGGAGGTCATCGGTTATGATATGCATATTTTTGGCCTGCTCCTGCAAATAAAAGTTCTCAGTTTTCTGCATCCGAAGCCTGTTACCCTCTTCACTGAGCAGCTTTATCAGGGCTTTATTTTTTGGTAATCCTTTAAAGGCACGTAAAAGTAATTCGCCTGCTTTCTTTTCATTATCTGAATTAGATCTGTCTGCCAGCAATTTTTTTGCATCAGCAATTATCTTAGTGACAAATGTTTTCTGTGCATTGTATAATCTTTGAATGTTAGGTTTAAAATCATTAAACTCCTGGTCATCTCCTTTGGGTGTCGGGCCGGAGATTATAAGAGGTGTACGAGCATCATCAATAAGTACAGAATCAACCTCATCCACAATCGAATAGTTATGAACTCTTTGAACAAGCTCATCAGGGAAGGCTGTCATATTATCCCTCAGGTAGTCAAACCCAAATTCATTATTTGTTCCATAAGTTATATCAGCAAGATAGGCTTCTCTTCTCTGCTGCGAATTAGGTTGATGTTTATCAATGCAATCCACCTTAAGTCCGTGAAATTCGTGAAGCACTCCCATCCATTCGGAGTCACGTTTTGCCAAATAATCGTTCACGGTTACTATATGAACTCCCTTGCCAGGAAGTGCGTTCAGATAGACTGGCAGAGTCGCAACAAGCGTTTTACCTTCACCGGTTGCCATCTCGGCTATTTTACCCTGATGAAGAATAATTCCACCAATCAACTGCACATCATAGTGAACCATATCCCACCTTATCAGGTTTCCACCGGCATCCCACTCATTTTTGTAAAGTGCCTTATCCCCCACAATTGTCACGTGGTCTCGTGTTGCAGCAAGCTGACGATCGAAATCATTTGCAGTAACCTCAACTATATCATTTTCCTTGAACCTTTTGGCCGTCTCCTTCATAACCGAAAAAGCTTCGGGAAGAATTTCATTCAGCTTATCCTGAGTTTTCTCATATATCTTCTTTTCAAGATCGTCAATTTTTTTCCATATCTTCTCCTTTTCTTCAACATCAAGATTTGGATCTTCATTAATTGTTGTTTTATAAGTTTCTATCTGCTTTTCATCAGCTGCAATATGTTCGGCTATTTTCTTTTTAAATTCAGCAGTTTTAGCTCTCAGCTCATCATTGCTAAGGTTTTTAATCGTTTCATAAGCCTTCAAAACTTCATCAAGGATAGGTTTTATAGACTTTATATCGCGGTCGGACTTAGATCCTAATAATTTCTTTATAAATGATACCATAACAGTAAAGTTAATTCGATTGTAGTAAAAATAAAAACTGAGAATAGTGCCTTATCAACAATCATTCCCTTGACAATCCGTCAGATTTTTCAACGGGCAAAATTAGTTTATTTTATTTAAAACAGCTTCAATATTCTCGCTGGGTTTGGGTGCCGGATATTCCATTATTTCGCCTTCTGAATTTATTAAAACAAACAGCGGGAAAGTCTGTATGCCATAATCTTTCAATACATCGTAGCCATCGCCGTTATAAAGAAAGGTCCAGTGGTATCCTTTTTCCTTCACAAGTTTTCTGACTATTTGCGGCTCTTCATCCAATGAAACCATAACAAATTGCACATTGTTCTTGTATTTTTCATACACATCTTTTAATATCTTCATCTCACCAAGGCTGGCATAACTCCATGTGGTAAGAAATCCAAGATAAACAGGTTTACCAAAAAATGAAGATAGTTTCATTGTGTCGCCTTCAATATCCGGCAGGATAAAATCGGGTGCCTTTGTCCCTGGATTAAGCCTTGTCAGTATTTTGATGATATTCCCTGCAATTAGTCGCTGTTCCGGGAAGAGATCGTTTTCTGATATATCATTAAGCATATTAATAATATTCTTTTGGTAGTAATTGCCAGAGTAATATATATCCTTCAACTCCTTAAGCATAACCAACTCGCGGATAACCTCATTCCGGAGAATTGTGTCTTTCCCCAAAGAATCAATCAGGGCGGTGTAATCTGCAAGATAATTCACCGTATATTTAAGATCTGCTACAGTAGCTGTCTTAGAAACAGATGTGATGTATTGATTAAAGAACTGATTGAAGAAAAACATATACTCCGGATGATTATAAAGTACAGGCTTATCTTTAAAATATTTCTGAAACAACTGAGGGCGATGTGTTGGAGCCCCTGCCAATTCTATTCCTGCAATCTTGTAAGTAATATAGTTTTGAAAAAAAATATTCCCGATTGTGTCATATTTGACTTTCATTGAGTCGGCAAAGTCATTTATAAGATAACGCCTTCTTTTTGCATATATCTGCTTAAAATTCTTGGCAATAAAGTCATTATAGAGAATATTAAATCCTGAAATTAATAGATTCAGGTCAGGTTTCCTGTCGGATTTTATTGTACAGGGTAGCCTTTCTTTTTTAGTATATGGCCGGTAAAGATTATCGAAGGGAACACTGTCGGAAACAATTTCATAATTTGTTGCTGGTTCGAGATATATGGAAATAGTATAGTAATCCATATCAAGATAGGCAACCATTGTTGTTTTTAGTTCCATAGAGAAGCTAAATTTCCCGGATGAATCAATCATTGTCCGTTCTGGTATCTCCTCATAAAATGATATCCTGTCGGAAAAGGTCAGCAGGCGAATTTCGTGATTCTCACCACCGGGGAAATACCCTTTTATCGTAGTTGTGTCGGCAAATGCCGACAGGCTAAATAACAGAATGAGAACAGATAAAGAAGCATAATAAATTCTAATGGAATTCATATTTTGATTTTTTATAATCCAGTTAAATATTAATTAGTCAGTGTAACGAAGTTGATTCTCCTTTATTTGAAAGCAAAGCCATTATTGGTAATAACCGGAAAGGTCAACAATTTTGGGGACAAAATCACTTGCATCGCCACCGTGCTGCAGTATATCACGTACTATTGATGAATTTATCGAAGTATGTTCAGGCAGTGTAAGAAAAAAAACAGTCTCAATATTATTGAACAACTTTTTATTCACCTGACCTATACTGCGTTCAAACTCAAAGTCAGCTGATGTTCGCAACCCTCTTAATATATATTGTGCTCCGAGTTTACGGCAGATGTCAACAGTCAATCCTTTGTATTGAATTACTTTTATTTCCGGATTATCTGCAAAAACTCTCTTAATCCAATCAATTCGTTGCTTCACGGGGAAGAATCCTTTTTTTTCGGAATTTGTCCCAATGGCAACATACAACTCATCAAACAGAGGGAGTGCTCTTTTAATGACTGATTCGTGACCAATAGTTATGGGGTCGAAAGAGCCTGGAAATACTGCAATATTTTTCATATATAGAAGTTTTAGGCAAAATTAGGCAAAAATTATTTTATATTTTCTGCAGACGTTAGAATTTAATATCCTAATTTTGCCGGATGGTTTATAATAAAGAATCAGCTAACGCTATATCGGAACATCTGCTTCAAATTAAAGCAGTTAAGCTAAGTGTTTCCAACCCGTTTACCTGGGCTTCCGGCCTGAAATCACCTATTTATACTGATAACCGTAAGGTATTATCTTTTCCTAAAGTCAGGACTTTTGTCAGGCAGCAGTTTGTTGACATTATTCAGGAGGAGTATGGGAGTGTTGATTTAATTGCGGGGGTGGCAACAGGTGCAATTGCACATGGTGTTCTCGTTGCTCAGGAAATGGGACTGCCTTTTGTTTATGTTCGTTCATCGCAAAAAAAACACGGACTGGAAAATAAAATTGAAGGTCAGTTTGAATCGGGACAAAGGGTAGTGGTTATTGAAGACCTTATTTCGACCGGTAAAAGTAGTCTTGATGCTGTTGAGGTCTTACGTTCTGTAGGTTGTGATGTCAGAGGAATGGTAGCTATTTTCAGTTATAATCTCGAAAAGGCAAAAGAAAATTTCAAAAAGGCCAAGTGTGGGCTTTTCACTCTTTCCGACTATAATATTCTTGTGGAATATGCCGAAAACAATAATTACATAACTGATATAGACCTGAAATCACTGGCTCAGTGGAGAAAAGATCCGGAGAAATGGAGCGAGGACAGGAGTTGAGAGTCTGGAGTTATGAGTTATGAGTTATGATATTTGATAAATAAAAGG
>JAOZOC010000226.1 GCA_029933495.1 Bacteroidales bacterium | reverse complement strand
TTGGATATGGAGGATTCATCTATTGAGGTTTATAACGATATGGGAGAAAGGATAATAAATATTCGATCCTCATCAGGCATTGACCTGTCTTCCTATGATACAGGTATTTATCTTTTTAAAGTGACGGATAAAAATAAAAGGGTTTTATTGCTGGATAAGATTATAAAAAATTAGCCTGCTATAATAAAAATCAGCCCTTATTTTGTGACAGGAAATTATTTTATTATTTCACAAGTATACATTTCCTTATTTAGAAATTAGACCCGATATAAATAAAAATTGTATCTGCCTGATATTCAGTGATATTTTTAATCATGTTATAATCCCATTTTTATATCTATAAAAATTCTATACTTTTGCCAGCTTTAAAAATTAAAGAGATAATAAACAATGAATAAAATAGTAGAAAAGGAGTTTTTCTCAGAGAATGTTGCAAAACTTGTCATTGAGGCTCCAGAGATCGCAGTATCCCGTAAACCGGGACATTTTGTGATTATCAGGATTGACGAAAAGGGAGAGAGAATCCCTCTTACCATTGCATCGTCGGATAGCGAAAAAGGAACAATTACGCTGGTAATTCAGAAAGTAGGTGTTACATCTGCCAAAATGCTTGCATTAGAGACTGGAGATTTTATAAGGGACGTTGTTGGCCCATTGGGTGAAGCTACCCATATCGAAAAAATCGGAACTGTTCTTTGTGCCGGCGGTGGTGTTGGAGTTGCTCCTTTACTTCCTATTGTTGAAGGGTTCAAAAAGGCAGGCAACAGGGTGATTACAGTTTTGGCTGCCCGTTCAAAAGACCTTGTTATTCTGGAAGAACAGATGAGAGAATTTTCTGATGAGGTTATTATTATGACCGATGATGGTTCTTATGGTACTAAGGGACTTGTTACTCACGGTATGGAAGAGGTGATTAATCGTGAGAAAGTCAATCTTTCCGTTGTTATCGGGCCGGCGATTATGATGAAATTTGCTGCTCTGACAACTAAAAAATATAATATTAAAACTTATGCCAGTCTGAATACCATTATGGTTGATGGAACAGGTATGTGTGGCGCATGTCGTATTACGGTTGGTGGCAAAACGAAGTTTGTTTGTGTTGACGGACCTGAATTTGACGCACATGAGGTTGATTTTGACCAAATGATGTCTCGTCTCGGTGCTTATAAAGAGCAGGAAATGGAAGCTTATGAGAATTATTTAAAAACTGTTGAATAAAATGGAAAAAGTAGCAGAATATCTAAAAATAGAACGCGCCCAGGAATGGCGGGGTGAACTTCGTAAGTCCATGAAAGCAAAAGAACGGACTTCGAGAGAGCGTGTTGATATGCTCGAGCGTGATCCTGATATAAGGAATAAAAATATTGATGAAGTCAATCTTGGTTTAACCGAAGAATTGGCACTACTTGAGGCACAGCGTTGCCTTGATTGTCCTAACCCGACCTGTATATCAGGTTGTCCGGTTGGAATTAATATACCTAAATTTATTAAGAAGATTGATGCACATGATTTTCTTGGTGCAGCTGTTGTTCTTAAAGAGACGAATGCCTTACCTGCTGTCTGCGGAAGGGTTTGCCCGCAGGAAAAACAATGTGAAAATAATTGTTTCTACACAATAAGCCTTAAAAAACCAGCTGTCGCGATAGGCCACCTTGAGCGTTTTGCAGCCGACTTTGAAAGAGATAGCGGGAAAGTAGCTATCCCTGTGGTAGCTGAATCAAATGGGATAAAAGTTGCCGTCATTGGTTCCGGCCCTGCCGGTCTTAGTGCTGCCGGTGACCTTCGTAAACTTGGTTATGATGTTACAGTCTTTGAGGCTCTTCACGAAATAGGCGGAGTGTTGAAATATGGAATCCCCGAATTCAGGCTTCCAAACGAAATAGTGGATGTTGAGATTAATGTGATGAGGGATATGGGTGTTAAATTCGTAACAAACTTTATTGTTGGAAAAACAGCAAGTGTTGAAGATTTGAAAGCCCAGGGATTTGAAGCATTCTTTATTGGAAGTGGTGCCGGTTTGCCGAGATTTATGAATATTCCCGGAGAAAACTTTAATGGGATTTTCTCATCAAATGAATATCTGACACGTGTTAACCTGATGAACGCAGCTAATCCTGAATATGACACTCCGGTGTTATCAGGTAAAAATGTTGCTGTAATCGGCGGTGGAAATACTGCAATGGACTCTGTCAGGACAGCCAAACGTCTTGGAGCCGAAAGAGCAATGATCATTTATCGTCGTTCGGAAGAAGAAATGCCTGCACGTCTTGAGGAAGTTAAGCATGCTAAAGAAGAGGGCATTGAGTTTATGACTCTTCACAATCCTGTTGAATATTTTGCTGATGAAAATGGCAGGGTTAACAGGGTTAGGATTCAAAAAATGGAACTTGGTGAGCCTGATGCTTCTGGCAGAAGAAGACCTTATCCTATTTCTGATTCAGAATTTGAAATTGATGTTGATACTGTTGTTGTTAGCGTTGGGGTTTCTCCTAATCCTATTATTCCTAGCAGTATTCCCGATTTAAAAATGACTGATTGGGGCACAATAGTAGTTGATAAAGAAACTATGCAATCATCAATTCCCGGACTTTTCGCAGGAGGTGATATTGTTCGTGGTGGTGCTACTGTTATCCTTGCAATGGGTGATGGACGAAAAGCAGCAGCAGGAATGCATAAATATCTTCAGGAAAAAGTTAAAAAATAAAAGACATAAGATTAAAAGACACAAGACAGGAGATGCAGGAAGAAGGAGGTTGGTTGAACATTTGCTTTTTATTTTTGTCTTTATCTTATAATTATAAACTTTAAATCAATAAGAAATGGCTGATTTAACAACAAAATACCTTGGACTTACATTAAACAACCCGATTATAGTAGCAAGTTCAGGCCTTACTGATTCAGTTGAGAAGATTAAAGAACTGGAGAAAAATGGTGCCGGTGCAGTTGTTCTTAAGTCTCTTTTCGAAGAGCAGATATTGCGCGAAGCTGATTATAAAATGAAAAAAGCTCAGCAAAACGGAATGATGTATGCCGACTATTCCGAAACATTCGACTACATTGACCTGCACGTGAAGGAAAAAGAGCTTAACAACTATCTTGAACTTATTTCAAATGCAAAAAAGTCGGTTAATATTCCTGTAATTGCAAGCGTAAACTGTGTCACATCGCAGGAGTGGACAACCTTTGCAAGGGATATTGAAAAGGCAGGCGCCGATGCTCTTGAACTGAACATTTTTATTATGCCGTTCAGCCTTGATAAAGATTGTCATGATATTGATAAGATGTATTATGATATTCTGGAGAAGGTTAAAAAAGAGGTTAATATTCCTGTTGCTGTCAAGGTAAGCCAGTACTTTTCAAATCTTGGGTTTGTTATTAAAACTCTTGCCGACAAGGGTGCTGACGGAGTTGTTCTTTTCAACCGTTTCTCAAGTCCTGATATTGACATCGAAAATATTAAGGTAACCCACGCAAGTATCTACAGCACTCCGGAAGAGATGCACAATTCACTTCGCTGGATTGGAATTCTCGGGAAAAGGGTAAACTGTGACCTTGCTGCCTCAAACGGTGTTCACGACGGGGAAGCTGTTATCAAGCAAATTCTGGCAGGCGCAAGTGCCGTTCAGGTTGCTTCCGCTATTTACAAGAACGGGCCGGAATACATCCTTGAGATGAAAAAGACTATTGACAACTGGATGGATAAAAAAGGTTTTCTTTACATTGAGCAATTCAAAGGTAAACTGAGCCAGGAGAAATCGGGAAATCCCGATATCTTTGAGCGTATCCAGTTCATGAAATACTTTAGCGAGATCAAATAATATCTTCGCAAACACAAACAAAAGCCCTGTCCAGAAAATGGACGGGGCTTTTAATTTTTACTAATCCGCTTACCCGATTTTATCATTTAGCTCTTCAAGACTGATATTGCCACCGAAATACCTAATTACCTCCTTAAACATCTTCCTGTTTTCTTTTCGCAACACTATCAGTGCTGTGTTCATTGCCGATAATGATGTTGTTGGAATTCCGCCACCCAGCTCAGCCCATTGTCCTCCCACAAGCAAATTCTCAAATTTAGTAAAATGAGAAGCCACCTTATTCTTTATATTTTCCTTTCCCGGCCTGGTACCCATTATCGTACCACGATGGTTTGAGGTGTATCGCTCATATGTAACAGGTGTTGCTGCTTCGTAAAAAAGAATGTGCTTTGAAAAATCCGGGTTAATCTCATTATCCAATCTTTGAAAAAGCTTTTGTGCTATTTCCTTCTTCAATCCATAATATCCCCCCCCCCTTATTCGCCTGCCCTCTGGTGAGACTTCCGTTTTCCAGTAATCATAACTCTCAATATCAGCAGCCATATAAATAGTAACAATACCATATTCTTCAGGGCAAAGGCTTTTATCCCTGGCTGAGGGTGAAAGTATATTTAACTTGCTATGGCCGGGATTTGAATCTTCGTGCTGATATCTTTCCAGATTATTTTTCATAAGCGATATCAACTCTTCTCCAAATCCCAGGTCTTCAGCAGGACAGTCAAGAGCTACCGAAACTGTGAATGCAGACTTGTATTGTTTTGAATTTCTAAGTCTTTGCAACACTTTTTCTGATATTTTCCCTTTTGGCAATAGGTCCCGATAAAGAGAATTCAGGTCGGAAGCAGCAACAATATATTTTGCATTAAGCTGTAATTGTTTCGTTTTCTGAACTGCTTTGACCCCTATTGCTTTTTCCCCTTCAAGTATTACTGACCTTGCCTCGGTGTTTAATAAAATATCGTTTCCAAACATCTTGTTTTTAGCAAGTAACCACTTTACAAATTCAGCACTTCCGCCTGCAGGAGTCGAAAAATAATCATTATTCTTTGCCCACGCAAAAGGAAAGAGGCAGGATAACAGGTCACTTTCAGAACCAAAGACATCTTTGATGGCATCACCTTTAAAATATTTCGACAATCCCTTTTTAACACCTTTATCTCCTGAATATCTTATATGCTTTAAAATCGGTAAGACAATTGGCATTACGCGCAAATAGAAAGATAATTTTCCGAAAAAAGACATTGTTTCACTTGAGCGTACAAAATTTGACATTTTAAGTGACATATGTGACAATTGCTCTGCATGATAAAAAAACCTCCTGATCCCCTTTTCCTCATCAGGAAAGAGACTGATAAAATCTGCTTTTACCAACTCCAGATCTGGTTGCAGAAGAATCTTATGATTATCGGAGTAGTAATAATTAATACGCGACAAAGGGCGGGGACGCGGGTAATCATCGCCAATAAATGAAAAACAACGATGTGAAATGCCATTTTCGCCAAATTGATTGAGCCAATGAATGGCAGTATCAAAATGAAATCCCTTTCGTTGGTAGCCGGCAATATAACCTCCGGCTTGCTTTTCCTTTTCAATAATACAGCACTTTTGCCCCAACTTTCCAAGCATAGCCCCCAATGTAAGACCGCTGACCCCTCCTCCAATTATTACTACATTATAGTTTTTTTGCATTGTTTCTTTACAATTTTCTAACTCAATACGATCTAATTTATTTGGCCAAATAAAAAAAAAGATTCACATTGGCCACCAAAGATACGAGAGTTAGTTTAAAAATCGCATTAAAATTTTGAACAAAACAAAACCGAATATTTCACAAAATAAAAATAATACTTCCGATGTCAGGCTTTCAACACTGGTGAGAATAATAAAAGAAGGGTTTACACTTAACAATAATTTTTAAAAAAAATTTGGAGCGTGTAATAAAAAATTATAATTTTACTCTCCATAGCCTGCGTCACCGTTGAACTAAACCGCTTTGCGGTAATTTCTCAAAAACAGGTAATTTTAAGG
>JAOZOC010000772.1 GCA_029933495.1 Bacteroidales bacterium | reverse complement strand
GTTTGCTAAAAGCAAATATCTTTTTACCCAAATCTTTTAAACTTGCTCCTATGTGGTAGGTCTGATTATCAATTATTAAAAATCTGTCGTGATATTTACCCGATGTTTTCACCGTTAGATTATTGTACTGTTCATTATACTTGTTTATGTCAAGCTGAAATTGCTTTGATATTTTTTTTGTGATGATTGTAAACCGCAATTTCGGATATTTGCTGAAAAGCGTCAGAACTGTATCGTCAATGTAATTATCAATTAAAATAACCTCTTTACCGGCTTGTTTCAACAATTGGTTTATAAAAGCATAGGCATCATAGATTTGACCGTCAAAGAATACGCCTTGGTTTGGTGGTAATGATATTTTTAATTGCAAATCTATTTCATTTACTTTCTCCGAAAGTTGTTGCACATTGTCTTCAATGCGGTTCATCCGGTTATTCAGGGCATAACCTTTTAAGAGATAATCTTTTAACACTTTATTTGCCCAAATACGGAATTGAACTCCATTTTTTGACTTTACACGATATCCTATAGATAGAATCATATCTAAATTATAGTGTTCTACTTGATATGTTTTCCCGTCTGATGCAGTTGTCGCAAATTTTGCGACAACTGAAATTCCTTTTAGTTCTTCTTTTAACGCATTATTAATGTGCTTACCAATAGTTTTAATATCTCTTTTAAAAAGCAAAGCTATTTGTTGCCGGTTGAGCCAAACGGTTTCGTCTTTTATTCTAACATCAATACGAACAGGGACATCTTCCGGCTGATATATTACAATTTCATTTTTCATTTTTAGCATTTTACATATTTTGCAAACTTAAAACAAATCCAACTGCCCATCATCCTTTTTTACTCTCTTTTTGTACTGTTGTTTTGTTTGTTCAATTAGTTCTCTCTCAATACTTTCAAGGAAAGGGCTGCGTCCTGCCTGCAACGATTTGCCGGTAATGAACCGTTTTTTTGCATAGGTCAGAAAAAGGTGCGTTTTTGCACGGGTCATTCCCACGTACAGCAACCTTCGCTCTTCTTCAACATCTGTTTTTTTATCATCAAAAAGAGTATAAGGTATCAGTCCGTCTTCACAGCCTGCAATAAAAACACAGTTAAATTCAAGGCCTTTGGATGAGTGTAATGTCATCAGGTTTACAGCTTCTATACCGGGCTTCCAGGTATCTATCGGGTTCCTTAGTGCTATGTCTTTCAGGAACTTCCCGATATCCTTTCCATAACTTTCGGTCAACTCTTTTAGCGCATTGAAAACAAGGCGATTTTCCTCTTTTTTCTTCCTGAAATACTTCTCCGTGATAAACTCAATTTGCTCTTTTAATGATTTGCTCGCCATATCATTTTTCAACATCTCAAGCTCAATTTCACCCAATCGCTTACCCTTTTCGACCCGGTCTTTAAAAATATTATTTCCGTTATGGATGATTTTTAAAACATCAATAACGCTTCTAACAGGCTCCTGCTTAAAAAATGGTTCTTCCC
>JAOZOC010000771.1 GCA_029933495.1 Bacteroidales bacterium | reverse complement strand
GAGAGCAATGTGGTTCGGGTATGATAACCGGCTGGGGTCAGCACCACTTCGATTCCGCTGCCTGGGGAATGGATACTGAATATACAGGCCCCATTTCGGTGGAAGCACTCGCCCAGTTCCCGAAATCGGGATTGTGGGATGTTCATATGGACTTTATGGTTAAAGCCGAATATGCCAACGGTATCACTATGTTTACGAGCCAGGGATATACCAATGGTATCAGATATGAAGGAACGGAAGGATGGATTTTTGTTTCGCGCGGAGCCTACTCGGCAACTGCAAGCGATCCGGTGAGTAAAGAGAAAAGCAGCAAGGCACTGAATGCCAGCGACCCGAAAATACTCACATCTGAAATCGGTGAGAATGAAATACATCTTTACAAGAGTGACGAACAGCACGGAAACTGGCTGGATTGCATAAGATCAAGAAAAGAGCCCATATCTCCCATCGAGATAGGACAACGCGCCTGCACCGTTTGCCTCATAAGTCATATCGCTATGAAGACACAGGGGAAACTGGCCTGGAATCCTGCAAAAGAACAGTTTATAAATAATGATGTTGCAAACTCAAAGCTTTCAAGGACACAACGCTATCCTTACGGGACAGACTACATCAAAGTCTAACTCCGTAGGAGTTCAATGTTATTAGCCCCGTACGAAGTGCGGGGTGAAATAAAAAACAATAATTATTTTGGCGCAATTTTGGTGGCTTGTCCTGAGCTTGTCGAAGGGCAAAAATCGTGACAAAACCTAACATACAGAATATCAAATATATAATTACAAACAAATGAAAAAACATTTCCAAATATTCTCATTTATTTTGTTGATCATATTTTCAGCCTGCTCTGGCGGAAGTGAAAAATCTCAGAATATGAAAGAAAGGAACGGCAGTACTAACAGCAAGGAAATTAGATTAGTGACCCTTGCCCCCGGTCATTTCCATGCAGCACTTGTCCAGAAATCAATGTATCCGGATGTAAGTCCTGTTGTGCATGTTTATGCTCCAAAGGGACAGGAAGTCCGGTCATATCTGAATCTGATCGAAGGATTTAATAACAGAGAAGAGAATCCAACAAGCTGGCAGGAAATTGTTTATACAGGAAACGATTTTCTGACAAAGATGCTGGAGGAGAAAGCTGGCAATGTGGTTGTGCTTGCCGGAAATAATTCAAAAAAGACCGAATATATCAAAACCTCTCTTGAGACAGGCTTTAATGTTCTCGCAGACAAACCTATGGTTATCACTCCTGAAAAATTTCCAATGCTGGAAGAGGCCTTCAGGATATCTGACAAAAACAACCTCCTGCTTTATGATATAATGACCGAGCGTTATGAAATAACTACAATTCTTCAGCGTGAATTATCACAACTGCCTGAGGTTTTCGGAGAGTTACAAAAGGGAACACCAGACGATCCGGCTATTGCACAGGAGAGTGTTCACCGTTTTTCAAAGAAAGTCGCAGGAAAATCTTTAATCCGTCCCGCCTGGTTTTTCG
>JAOZOC010000225.1 GCA_029933495.1 Bacteroidales bacterium | reverse complement strand
AATAGAATAATAGACCAACTCATTAGAAAATATATCTTTCCCTTTCAAAAAGTTAAACCCCCAATATAAAAGAATAAGGGCAACCGTCACAACAAATCCTATTATAAACTCCTTTGATATTTTCAATTTTCAGTAAGTTTTGTACAAAAATAATCCATTTTTTAACATTTTATTGCCTTTTCAGAAAATTTTATTTTTCATTGACTGCTTTTGCCTCTTTTAATGAAATTTTCTCATCATCCAGGAACGCCACAATAAATGCATCTTTAAAACCATTATTCCGTAATTTATCCTTTAATGCCAAAGCATTGCTATATGATTCAAAATTCCCGGTCGTATATTTGAATTGCCCATTCTGCTTATACATTTTTATATCAGTCAGCCCTCTGAATTTCCTAAAATTAAGGGAGCGCTCCTTTTTAAACGATGCGAACTGTACTCTGTAATAAACAACCGGCTTCACTTCTTCTGTTTCAACAATAACCGGTTTAAGGTCTTTATTCATCTCTTCAAAAGCCTTTTTATACTCCTTAAAAGCCCGGTAAATTGCCGATGCCATATAAACCTGTCCCTCCTCCGACATTAAAAACTTTTCTTCAGCCGGATTACTCAAAAAACCAAGTTCAATAAGAATTCCCGGCATTGTTGTTTTGTATAACACCCAAAATCCTGCCTGTTTTACCCCTCTGTCTCTTCTACCAACTCTGTCTCTAAACTGAGTCTCAGTCTTTTGAGCTAGATCAATACTTTCATTAATCGTTGCGCTCTGGAACATTGACAGCAGAATATAATCCTCGTCAGCATTTGGATTAAATCCCTCATATTGAGTCTTATAATCCTCTTCATAAAAAATAGCTGCATTCTCTGTTTTTGCAACATCCAGATTATCCTGAGTCTTATGAAGCCCCATCACATACGTCTCTGAACCAAAGGGTAGTGAGGACTTATTTGAATTACAATGAACGGAAATAAACACATCTGCTCCACTTTCATTTGCTATTTGTGCTCTTTTATGTAATTCAATAAAAACATCAGTTTTTCTGGTATATATTACTTTAACATCCTCCAAATTTTCTTCGATATATTTACCAGCTTTAAGAGCTACACTCAAAGCAATATTTTTCTCCTTTGATTTATGTCCGAGGGCTCCCGGGTCTTTACCACCATGGCCGGCATCAATGATAACTTTTGTAACTTTGTTATCAACCTGAGCAATTAGTTCACGACTATTAGTCAGCAAAAAAAGTAAGATACCAAAAAATAAAAATATTCGTTTCAATTTAATACTATATTTTTGTTTAGTTTTGAACCATAAAAATGTTCTGTTGTATATCCTGCAAAGTTAATATTTAATAAAAGTATTTAATATAAAATTGTCAACTGAATTATTAACAAAAAAAGGCCTTAGATTATTATTCTGGCTGGTAAGTATCTTTTACCTTCCAATGGCAGGTGCACAGGACTCAATTCAAAAAGTTACTCCTGACACTATTGCTATGGAACAAAGTGATACATTATTGTTAAACAACAACACTTTAAACTACGGAACTTCTCCGGATGCAATTAAGTCGAGGGTTGACTATTCAGCAAAAGACTCTATCCGTTTCGATTTATCAGCTCAAAAGATTTATATGTATAAAGATGATGATATTAGTTTTAAAGATATTAATATAAAAGCCGATTATGTCGAAATTGATTTTAGTAACAGCACTTTAACAGCGAAGGGTTTAACTGATTCATTAGGAACCGAAACAGGACTTCCTGTTTTCACAAGAGGTACAAACAGTTTTAAATCCAAACAGATGAAGTACAACTACGAAACTGAAAATGGACTTGTAGAAACGGTTCTTACTCAGGATGGCGATATGTATTTGCACGGAACAACAATAAAAAAACTCCCAAATAATATTATGAATATTTACCAGGGAAAGTTTACTACCTGCAATCTTGATCACCCACATTATGAATTCAGATTTAAAAAAGCCAAAGTTATCCCCGATGACAAAATTATTACAGGACCGGCATATTTTGTTATCGAAGATGTTCCCACTCCAATTGCAGTTCCTTTCGGACTGTTCCCCAATAGTAAAGGTCAAAGATCAGGTATCATAATACCAACATGGGGAGAATCTGCACAAAGAGGTTTCTATTTGGAAAATGGTGGATATTACTGGGCAATAAATGATTATATGGACTTCACGGTCAAAGGCGATATTTATTCTTTGGGAAGTTGGGCAATCAAGCCTAGTATGAACTACAGGAAGCGCTATAAATATAGCGGCCATTTTAATGCAAATTATGCCATTAATGTTCTTGGAGAAGAAGGCTCTCCGGACTATTCAAGAAACCGCGATTTCTCGGTCAGGTGGATACACACTCAGGACGCAAAAGCAAGGCCGGGAAGTAACTTTTCGGCAAATGTCAATATTGTCAGTTCGCAATATAATAAGTTTAACCCCATAAATTCAAATGCTTATCTGTCAAACACATTTCAATCGAGCATCAATTATTCAAAAAGCTGGGGAGGGAAGTATTTTCTGAATCTTGGGGGTAACTTATCTCAAAACACTATCACTAAAGAACTAAACCTCACACTTCCATCATTAACATTTTCGGTAAACCGTTTTTATCCATTCAGAAAAAAGATACAAATCGGAAAGCCAAAATGGTATGAGAATATCAGCGTTAATTACAATATGGCCGGACAAAATCGTATTAATACATACGACTCCCTGTTCTTTGACAATGACATATACAGTAAAATGGAAAACGGGATTAAAAACAATGTTCAGCTATCTACAGGGGCAATAAAACTTGCAAAATTCATTGTATGGACAAACAGCTTCAACTATATTGAGAGATGGTACAGCCAGAAGCAAATTAAGTATTGGAATAATGATACAATATTAATTAATGGCGAACCTGTAATTGGATATGTTGGAGTTGACACGATTACAGGGTTTAATGCAGTTCGTGATTTCAACTTTTCAACTAGTATGAGTACTACGATGTATGGCATGTATGCCTTTAAAGGGGGACCAATAAATGCCATACGGCATGTTTTTAAGCCGTCATTATCGTTCACCTGGCATCCTGACTTTAGCTCTCCAGAATGGGGTTACTATAACTATTACCTCAATGAAAGTGGCGACAAAGAAAGATATTCGTATTATGACGGTTTTATATATGGAACTGCGCCGGCTGGAAAATCAGGGAACGTGAGCTTACGACTTAGTAATAATTTACAGATGAAGGTTCGCGCAAGAAAAGACACCATTAGTGGAACAAAAAAAATTACTCTTATCGACGATCTTTCCTTTGCAACATCCTATAATTTAGCTAAAGACTCACTAAATCTTAGTCCTCTAACAATTGTCGGATATACAACAATATTTAAAAAACTTAATATCAGATTTGGAAGCTCATTTGACCCTTATGCTCTGGATGAAAAAGGGAGGAGAATTAACAAGTTTGAATGGAATGTGAACAAAAGGATTTTTCGACCGGAAATGTTCAAATGGACTGTCGGGCTTAACTACAATTTGTCATCAAAAAAAGAATCAAAAAAGAAGATTAAGCCAAATTCTGCTTCAGAACAAGAGATTGAGGATTTGCAGCAGAATCTGGAAGATTACGTTGACTGGGATATTCCATGGTCTTTCCGTATTGGATATAACCTAAACTACACTACAACATACAAGTATTATAATGGATATACCGATTATGAAATTGATAAAGTAAGAACCTTAGTGCAAACATTATCCTTTTCAGGCGATGTTAATATTACTCCAAAATGGAAGGTGGGATTTCGCTCAGGATATGATTTTGAAAAGGGGGATATTACCTACACATCTATAGAGGTTTATCGCGACCTGCATTGCTGGGAAATGAGCTTCAACTGGATTCCATTTGGATTCCAACAAAGCTGGAATTTTTCAATTAATATAAAATCGAGTTTATTGCAAGACCTTAAGCTTGATAAGAAAAAGGATTTTAGAGACTATTAATCATAAAAACAAACAGATATGAAAAAGATTATTCAAACAGAAAATGCACCCAAAGCCATTGGCCCTTACAGCCAGGCTGTTGAACACAACGGAACTCTTTATATTTCTGGGCAGATACCAATCAACCCGGAAACAGGACAAATTGTTGAAGGCGGAATTAAAGAACAAACTAGGCAGGTTATGGAAAACATCAAAGCAATCCTAAAAGCTTCCGGCTATACATTTAATAATGTTATAAAATCAACCTGCCTGCTTGATGATATGGAAAATTTTGCAGCAATGAATGATATTTATGCAGAATATTACCCGGCAAATCCTCCTGCGAGAGCAGCTTACGGTGTGGTTAAACTGCCTCTAGGGGTAATGATTGAAATTGAAACCATTGCAATGAAGTAGCTGGCTAAACTTTTTATTATAGCTGCATTTTATGGCTCAATTTTTGTATTTTTTTATTCATTCCAATAATATATAAAAAATGAAAAAAACACTTATTCCCATTTTGTTTATTCTATATAGCATAAACGTAAACTCACAAACTCTGGCAGCCTTCAATGATAATCTTAATCGCTTTTGGGCCTTTGAAGCCGGTATTTTTACACAACTTGAATACCTTGAGGTACAAGACTATCAGGTTGGTGGAATTTTAATTGCCTACATTGATAATGGTGAAAACCTAAAAATATACAGACACGGGAAAGTTGAAAAACTCATTCAGGGAAGTCCGATAAAATACACAGCTACAGACTACCTTTTAGGGTATTCCATTTATGAACAACTTAACGTTTATGATAATGGCAAAACCAGGATACTAAGTACAGCCTGTGATGGATATATCGTACAGGATAGTTTAATTGCCTGGCACGATAAGATAAAACAAACAATGCAAATATACTACAACGGTCGCGTAATAACAATTTTAGACGGACTAATCTATAATCCCATAGAATCTTTCAAGGCAGGAGATAATACTGTTGCCTGGGTTAATAGCTCAACAAAAATCTTCTCTGTCTTTTATCATGGCAATATTATTGTCCTCGATGATTATTCGCAAGAGATGAATTATAGCGCCGGCAGAGATTTAGTCGCCTTTTACGACGTTCCTGACCAGGTGTTTAGTGTTTTTATGAATGGGGAAATTTCCGAAATAGAACCATTTATTCCAAAATCTTATAAAGTTGGCGACGACATGTTGGTTTATGTTGACAACATGGATAAGCTCAAGTACTTTGATAAAGATGGCGTTACTACCATTTCTGATTTTGAACCTAAGTTCTATGATGTTGTCGATATGGTTATGGTTTATGAAGAACAAGGATTCTTAAAAACTTTTTGTAATGGTGAAGTATATGTTATTGAAAGATATATTCCACAGCCCTACAAACTTGACTACAACACAATTGCATATCTTGATCAGAGTAGATTTCTTAAGACATTTCAACCTTGCAGTGGAAATACAATCACAAATGAAAGAATTGTTGAAATATCTTTAATCAGAGATCTTATTGTTTTCACAACAGGAATAAATAAAGTAAACATTTATTTTAGTGGTCAGATTTATAAACATTAATTACAAATGAAAAATAAGGCTTTACTATTAATATCATTAATCACAAGTTTACTTGTTTCATCTTGTGGATCATACAAAATATATACAGGTACAGTTATTTATGATTCTGCAAAACAGAATGAAATTGTTAAGTCAGACGAGCTTGATAATTATTTATCCTCTAAAGCTAAAATAAAATTTACTCTAAGAACTCCACCAAACTTTTCATCAATGCCTGAAGAAGAGCAAAGAAAAATGAACCTGATATTTGCACAGATTGAAAAAGAGCTTATTTTAAGGGGCCACATAGTAAAAGACCAAACACTACTTGACAAATTACTGAATAATCACAGTTATAGT
>JAOZOC010000224.1 GCA_029933495.1 Bacteroidales bacterium | reverse complement strand
GAAACAGACCCTTTTCCTGTAATTCCATTGCACAGGATATTGTAACACCCATTGATATTGTGTCAATTCCAAGCTTGTTGCAATAATAATTTGCCTGCGTTACCTTTTTCAGATTAAAAACCTCAACATTTGCACCCAAAGCCCAGACCGATTCATATTCCGGCCCTTTCCCTTTCATATCACCTGCTTTTGTCAGTCTTCCACAGCGTATTGTACAACCGTAACAGGCTTCCGTCTTTTCCAGAATCTCTTTACGGATTGCTTCCCCGCCCAGCTTAGGTGCCTGTTCGTGCTGACCATACCTGAAATTTCTTATTGGTAACATTCCAAGACTGTTTGTAACATGCAGAACTCCGGCAGTTCCAAAAAGCGGAAAAGCAGCCCGTGTGACAGGCAGGGCTTTAATCTTGTCAATGGCCTGTTTTGCATAGGATTTCAGCAATTCGGGATTGTGTACGACAGTCTTTTGCTTTCCGTTTTTCACAACAAAAGCCTTAAGATTTTTGGAACCAAAAACAGCACCTACACCACCGCGTCCGAAAGCTCTTGCAGCATCGTTCATTATTGCGGAGATAAGAACAAGGTTTTCGCCGGCAGGGCCTATTTCAAGAGTTTTTGCCTTTGCCCCTTCAATTTCAAGCAGTTTGTCGTGAGTCTCTTCCGTATCAAGTCCCCATAATTCTGCTGCATCTTTTATTTCCGGCTCCTTATCTCCATCCAACAGCAGATAGCAGGGTTTATCGGCTTTACCTTCTATTATTATTCCATCAATACCACATTTTTTCATATTAAACCCGAATACACCTCCGGTATTTGAATAAAAGATGGTTCCTGTCAAAGGCGATTTCGTCACAAGTGACATTCGACCGCTCGTTGATACGGAAGTTCCGGTTACCGGACCGGTTGTCAGTACCAGCACATTTTCCGGGCTTAACGGGTCAGTATCCGGTTTAACCCTGTCGGTAAAAAGTTTCACTCCAAGTCCTCTGCCACCAAGATAATTTTCGTATATCGTATCATCAAGATGTATGGTTTTCACCGTTTTGGTTGTTAAATCAACTGAATATAATTTCTTAAAAACACCTTTCATATTTTACTTTTAATTGAGCATTGTTCAATGCTTATTGAGTATTATTTATTTACAACTGTTTAACACTCACTTTTCAATGAGCAATAACCTGACTTGGATAAACCAGAAAATCCAAATTTCAAAATCCAAATTTCAAATAAATATCAAATTGTAAAATATAAATTCTCAAACCTATTTTGGATTTCGATTTTCCACATTGGTATTTATTTGTTTTTTATCATTTGTGTTTTGTTATTTCTAGCCAAAAAATACAGTGCCTGCCCCGCTTTTTCTGCGGGGAAAATTAAAATACTAATAACGCATAACCCCATAACACATAACTTTTAACGCATAACTCAAATCTTCAAACAAAAAACGTATTTATATCCTCTTTCGACCTTTCAAAGTCATCCTTATCAAAATAAAACAGCAACGCCGGTTTATGCGCCACTCCCCGTTGCTTTTCGTCCAAAGCTTTTATATAACTTGCCTTTGAAATCTTTTTCCTGAAATTCCTTTTATCCATTTTTTTCCCCATAACCGCTTCATACAATGATTGTAACTGCGCAAGGGTAAACTTAGGCGGAAGTAATTCAAAAACGTTCACATCTTTAAGCAACACATCCTTTTTCAAAGCAGCTAATGCATATTCCAAAATCAAAGAATGGTCAAAAGCCATATTTTCGGCCCTGTCATGCGTTATCCATTTTAACTTATCCCTGATTCTACTTTGTTCCGGATTATGCTTATCGATCCTGATAAGTGCATAATATGCAATGGTTACAACCCTGTCAATTTTTACACCATAGTGTCGCTCGGCCCATTTTTTTTCTTCATCGAATTTTATTCTGTCCGGATTTCCGAAAGCGTGGAATTGTTTCAGACAAACATTTTTCAATCCGGTAAGCTCAAACAGTACCTTTTGTGCAGAATCATCAAGATCATCTTCCATTGGCACAATGCTTCCAGGAAATTTAAGGTTCAAATTCCCTGATCTGTCATTAAATATTTCCCTTTCATAGACTAGAATATTCAACTCCTGCCTTTCAGCATCAAAGCCAAAAACCACACAATCAACAGATAAATAAGGAATTAACTGCGCCATCACTTAGTGTATTTTAAACACTAACAAAAGTAATATATTGTCTGAATAAATCAATAAAAAAATAAATTTTATCAAAAATATTTTGATTTAATGCCAAATGTCGCTATCTTTGCAGAAATATGTCGCTTATGGAACCTGATGAAACAATAAACCCGGTAAAAGAAAGAGAAACAGTTACACGATGGCTGAATATAAAAGAGCAGCCATCAACCGGTACAAATTATCAATTCAATTATATTGATATAATAAAAGAAGGGATTGCAACCAAATCGGTTAACTATTTTCTAAAGCATACTAACTTAACAAAAAAGCAATTAGGAAAACTGATTCATGTTTCCACAAGAACTTTACAAAGGAATGATCCGGGGAAAAAATTAGATATCAATTCATCTGAAAGACTTTTGCAATTAGCACGCCTGTTTTATAAGGGAGAGGAAATATTTGGCAGCACTGACAGATTTGGCAAATGGCTGGAAAGTCCAAACCTTGCACTTGGCAATAAAAAACCGATTGATTTTCTTGAAACAAGTCTCGGATCAGAATTAGTTATGGATGAACTATTAAGAATTGATTTTGGAGTATTCTCATGAAAGTCTATCGAATTGCGAGGTAAAATCACATTAACGACTTAACAGGAACCGGAGCAAAAATAACCGGAGGCAGATGGAATCCAAAGGGGCTACCGGTTATTTATACCGCGGCAAACTCATCACTCGCTATTTTAGAGACATTGGTTCATACTAACATTGACCTGATGCCTGACGACTTGTATATTGCAGAAATTTTTATTGAGGAAGGAATCTCCCGTCATATTCTTGACACAGACAAAATACCTGAAAACTGGAATATACATCCCGGCCCTGACTCATTAAAAGAGATTGGTAAACTATGGATAGCGGAAAATAAACACCTGCTTTTTCAGGTTCCAAGCGCAGTAAATCCATTAGAATATAACTATCTGATTAATCCTGCTCACAGGGAGTTTTCAAAAGTGAGAATTACAGAAATATTTTTGGTTAAAATAGACAGAAGATTGACAGGAAAATCAAATTAATACCGATTACACTAACATATAGCCATATTTTATTACTGCTCATTTGGAACATTTAAAAGCAGTATCAGTATATTATTGCACATTCGTTTCATTTACAAAAAAGTATCTTATCCGGCAGACATTTCCAATGCTTTTCGGATTATTTTCATTTGTAAGCCGGAGTTGCAAAACGTGTTCATCATCAGGAAGGCCATCAGCAAGTGTATAATACCAGGGAAGATGATAACGTGTGCTGTGTTTTGTAAAAAGGTCTTGTTTCTTCCATTCTCCATTGTCAATTTTAAATTCGACTATACCGGCATCAGGTCCGGCAGCCATAGCAATACCCACAGCATTACCATTAAATCTGAATTTCAATGCTTTTCCGGGATACTTTCCAATTAACATCGGGACTTTTACGTAATCATGTCGCGTCCAGGCCAAATCTTCCGGAATCCAGTTATCAACCTTTATCCAGCCTTTCACTGTCTTTACTGAAACCGCAGGAATCAAAACTCCGTTATCATAGCAAGTCGGATCAAGGGCAGGTGGCAACGAGTAATCTGTAACTTTATCATCATCAGCCACAAAACCGCTCCAGGCATCGCCAAGAAAAGCAATCATCGAATGTGCATAAACTCCCTGTCCGAAAGGTGAAGGATGAAGGTTCTTAAAATCATCTTTCCAGGTAAACTCTCCGGCATCAATCCTGTCGGTAACCTCTTTTGCAAGGTCAAGAGCCGGGATATTGTAATATTTGGCCACCTTGTCATGATTTTGAATTACCTGCGGCACCTCGTTCTTTCTGTATGTTTCCATTTTCCCCGGATCAACAAAATACATAAATACAATATCAGTTGAAGGGTCAGCATTTCTGACATGCCTGACGATTCCTTCCATTGACCTTATCTGTTCTTCATTTGTCCTCCCTTTTCCGCCGTCATTCACTGCCGCCTCGACAAATACAAGGTCAACAGGGCCGTTCATCAGAATATCCCTTTCCAGACGGAAAGCATCGCAGGTGGATCCCATCGAAGGTATTCCGGCAGTTATGAAATCAAATTTTGTTTCGGGAAAGCGACTTTGTAAGTATTCACAGATACTATCGCGCCAACCGGGATTGTATGTGATTGAGCCGCCGAGGAATGCTACCCTTCCCTTTTTAAACTTTTCAAACTTGATCAAAGAATTCCTTAAGCCGCCTCTCATTAAATGATAAGCCTCAGAATTCAGTTTCGATTTTGGCAACTCTGTATAGTATTCAATAAAATCAGCACCAAGACGAGGAGTTTCTATCTCAAAATGATGTCCCCATAACTGCTGTTTTTCATCAGTACAAGGCACAATCGTTGCTATTCCGCCCAGCCTGATGTACCTGTTTACCAAAACCATTGTATTTTCATCAACCGGCACAACGCTGTCATTCAGCCCGATCATATTCAACAAAGGAACCTTTGTCTTTGCAAGCGAATCCAGATTATCAACAGGATTATTCTTAAATGCTTTTGCCTCCTCGTCAGTTGAGAAACCGTACTCTTTTTTCATCACTTCCCAGTCTGCCGGACTGCCCTTTCCGGCTCCAAAACCTCCGGGCCAGCTTTTAACATCACAAACCGGAGCTTCGGTATATATGGCGTTCACCAGGTCAGGATGCCTTTTTGCCCAGTTGTAAACATAAAGCCCGCCACGACTTACTCCTTCAAGGCTGACTTTCGGATTAAAACCGTGCACTTTAACCAGATAGTTATAAAACCTGTCCCAGACAGCCATTGCTCCGGGGCTTCCAAACATTGCATTTGTGTTTATAAAAACTACGTAAAAGCCCTCTGACACAAGAATGCTGTCCATTTCGGTATGCCAGTTCGGGAACCGGGCCCGCCATACCCAGGGCTTTCCTTCGAGAGGCTTTTCAGGAACAACTATATGGGCAGGTCGTCCATAAAAATCAAAACTATATTTATCAAAACCTTTCCAGACCGACTTTTTGCCGGGGTAAACCTGATTTATCAAAACACCCTTTTCCCCTGTCACATGTTTATAAATGATTTTAGCCATTTTACCGGAAGCGGTAGCATCAGGGTGGATGGCATCAGGAAAATAATCACCCATTCCCAACATCGGAGTGTAAAGGTCTATCAAATGCAAATTATGTTTTTCTGCAACCTTTTTAATCAGCGGATTAACCTCATTTCTGACAACAAGGCTGTCTATTCTCATCCTACCCTTAAATACAGGAACTACAGCAACCAGGTAAATAGCAGGGAGAGATGACAATGTATCAAATGAAAGAATAATTTTGTTATAATCAGCCGTAAAATCATCTTTAAACTTCCAGTTTTGTGATTTACTGTCATTCGTTCCAAGCATAATAATTACAATATCAGGATTCCAGTTAATGGCATCGTAAAACATTTTCGTCTGCATATAAGGGTGATTGCCTTTTTGTAAAAGCGTCCTTCCCGAATATCCGAAGTTCCTTACTTCATAGCTGTCACCGAGCATTCTGCCAAGTTGGGGTGGCCAGGCATCTCTGATATTATCATTTATTCCGGAACCATAGGTTATACTGTTTCCTACACAGGCAACTTTAATTATTTTTCTATCCTGAGACCAAAGATTAATACTAAAGATCAGGTTCAGCACGACAAGGAGAATAGTTATTTGCTTCATAATTCATTATTAATAGAAAAAAGGGATAAATTTAGACCTTTTTTATGTAGTTTTATCAATG